>DAOVKO010000027.1 GCA_030631725.1 Actinomycetes bacterium
AAGGTTCGGTGTATCTGAGGCGAAAAGAAGTGATCCCCGGTAGTGTAGCTTCGGGGTCGAAGTTCACGGTGAGTCAGTGGCAGCGGGCGCTCAAGGAGCCGGAGGGTCTTTTTGCCGGCGGGCAAGTGGAGAAACTTAGAGATTCAGGCGGCACGCTGCTGGTGCGGCGTAAGTTGCAGGTGGGTGAGATTAGCCTTAGCGTCTACGGTGAATTGGTGCGGGCCCAGGGTGGCCGGCTGAGGCGAGTAATAAACCTGTATAAAGGTTTTCGTCCCTGGGGAGTTCAGCGGGCGTTCGAGATGGGCTGGGCCCTGGCCAGACGGGGGATACCAGCCATTGTACCGCTGGCTTGGCTGGCTAAACGCAAGGGCGCAGATGCCGGCTCGGAAATACTCATCAGCGAGGCAATAGCGGGCGGCGAAAATCTGGAAGACTGTATCAAAAGCCAAGCTGAACAAACATCCGGGCGGGACAGCTATAAGTTGCTGAAGAAACTGGCCCAGAAGGCTGGGCAATTGGCCGGGGGGCTCGAGCGTCATGGTTATAGACATGGTGATTTTCAGCCGCGCAAGATTCTGGTGCAACAGTTTCTCGACGGAGGGCAGCGACTGGTGCTAGCTGGGCTGGAAGAGATACGGCGAGTCCGTTGGCCTTGTAAGGCAGATCGGTTGACCATGTTGGTGCGGGCCCAGTCGGCTACGCAAAACTGGGCCCAGATTAGCCGTACGGTTCGGCTGCGGTTTTTGCTGAAGTATCTGGAGGGAGTTTCTGAGCGACGGGATCAGTGGAAGTGGTATTGGCGTGAGATTGAAGGCCTGAATTAATACTGTAGCGCGGCTACCGATCAAGATCCTTGCCGGATTGTCGCCTCAACTACTTGCCAGAGCCCCCTCGGTGCTCTATCATTCATTCACGTCCTGGGCAGTAGTCCGGCAACCGGAGATTTTGTGTGGAATAACTGATTATACAAGGACAATGAATGACAACTAAAGAGGAATTCTACAAACAGATTAAGGAAATAAGAACTATCTTGAACAATCAGGATAATTTAGAGTGTTCGTGTCCTAAGATAAAATGCGAATGGCATGGTAAATGTATCGAATGCGTTGCAATCCACCGATATTACAAAGACCATATCCCTAATTGTTTTCAACAGTTTATGAACGACAAAATAAAGGCAGTAGCAAATTTAGTAGAAATGGAAGCAAAAGATAAAGAGAAGACCCCTTGCGAGTATTGGGACTATGTAAAAGAGCAAGATGAGAAGAATAAAAGCGTATAACAAATCGCTGCACTGGATTCTTACTACGTGGCGCTCCGTAAAAACCAGTGAGCTCAAACGTTGGGGGCAAGAGAAATGAAGGTATTGCTCGCCACGAAAGCAGGTTTGGAGATGGCTTCTAGCTACAATATGCAGCTAGGGCCAGGGCTCGGCCGGTGGCGGTGCGATCAAATCGGGGAGGCGGACTTGGCCAGAGCCGAGAGCTCGTCGGCTTGCGATCGGAACTGAGCCAGGGTCGCTTCGAGAGAGTCGAGGTCCTGCTGTGATCGGCTGGAGCTGAGTTTATCCAGACTCTCGGCCAAGCCGGCCAAGGCCTGTTCGATCTTGGACTGGATGGTGAGCCATTCGTCGGGGTGTTGCTCGTCAGTTGCTGAACTGGGCAATTGTCCTGGTTGGCTGTTCGTGGTGATGTCTTGGTAGGCTGAAGTTTTCCGGCCGTGGCGCCGAACCGGCCAAGGGTCCTTTTGTGCCTGGGCCGCGCGAACCAGGGCCTCGACTACTTCGGGGTCGAATTGGCTGGGCGAACAACACACGATCTCCGCGATGGCTGCCTGGCAGTCTTTGGCGGGACGATAGATACGGTCGGAAGTAATGGCATCAAAACCGTCGGCCACCGCCAGGATACGAGCCCCAATGGGAATTTGTTTCCCGGCCAAGCCTTCAGGGTAACCACTTCCGTCAAAATGCTCGTGATGGTGTCTGACAGAAAGCACCTCGCGTTTCAAGACGGTGAGTTGTCCGAGAATTTCGGCTGATATGAGCGGATGCTGCCTCATCAATTCCCACTCGGAGGTACTGAGTCGGCCGATCTTTTTCAAGACCCGGTCTGGCACGCCGATTTTTCCGATATCGTGAAGTATGGCGGCATTGTGTATGTGCTGGACGAATTGTGGGGCCAGTCCCATCTCTCTAGCGATGGCCACGGCATAGTGCATGACATTTTCGGAATGATGGGCCGAGTAGGGGTCTCTGGCCTCCAGGGCCTTGACCAGCATCCACATGCTTTCCATGGCCTGCTTGCGGGATTGGGCGTTAATAGAGGCCACACGGGTACGCATTTGGTAAAGCTGACGAGAGACCTTGGAATCATCTGTCCAGAGCTGCTCCTTATGTGCGGCTGACCAGGTGCAGACCCGATTTCTGCCCTGTCGTTTGGCGGCATAGAGAGCTTCGTCGGCCATGCGCACCAGGGCCTCGGCACTGGCCTTGTCGCCAGGTCCCAAGGTCGCTACACCGAAGCTGCAGGCAATCTCCACGGCAAAATCACCATCGCCAAAGCTGGCCTGGGAGAGGCTTTTGCGAAGGCGCCCGGCCAGCTTCTTGGCATCGGTCATGCTTGTCAGCGGCAGGACAATAGCCAACTCGTCACCGCCGTAGCGAGCCACATAGTCCGAGGGTCGAGCCATTCGACAAATAATGGCCCCCCAATCGCAGAGTATCTTGTCTCCCATCTGGTGTCCGTAACAGTCATTGACGACCTTGAACATGTCCAGATCTGCGAGGATCAGGCTCAGAGGGTCGCTGCCCAGCCGAGAGCGTTCGACCTCGCGGGAGAGTATTTCGTAGAAATAGCGCCAATTGTACAGTCCGGTCAGGGCGTCGGTGCGGGCCTGGGCGGCTAACTTGTCTTGCAGACTTTTGGTCCGCAAGGCAGAACGAATTCGGATCTCCAACTCCGAGGGGTTGAATGGCTTAGTAATATAATCGACGGCCCCAATGGCCATGCCCCTGACTTTGTGGTCGGTCTGTTTGCGGGCAGACAAAAAGATTATGGGGATGGCTGAGGTGGCCGGGTCGTTCTTGAGGATGCGACAAACTTCCAGACCGCTCATGCCCGGCATCATCACATCGAGCAGAATGAGGCTGGGCTGGACCTTCTTGGCCATTTCGATGGCCTCTGGGCCGCTGCGGGCACTGGCAGAGGTCAAGTTCATCCGAGCGAGGTAGTTCTGCACCAGATCTATGTTGGTTTGGCTGTCGTCGACCAGCAATATAGGAGCGCTGTCCTTGGAGGGCGTTTGAGGCTGCGGTTCTGGCGATAGGGCCAGGACATTCCGGCCAAGGCCAGGGTCAGCGGGTGAATTTGAACCGCCGGACAATTCCCGGTTCGAGGAAGCAGCAAAGCTGGAAGTATCCGAATGAGTCATTGTTGTGATCCACTGTGCGGAGTTGACTCGGCTGTCTACATCAGCATCCGAAACGCTTATTCAGGCCCGCCTTGGACCTTGGAGAAATTCCTGTCGGACTCTATTTGAGCATCAGGATGTTCTTTATCCTGCGAGGCCCGATCGAGCTGGGCTGAAGGGCTCTGCCGGAGGAGGCTGTCAACACTAAGATCATCCATCTTGGCACCGACCATCCGGCAGAGCTCGACGATTTTCTTCAAGATGCCGGCAAAATCCTCAGGTCTTTTGTGCTGAGCGGCTTGTTGCATCTGGGCGGCCTGTGAAGCCAAATCGGGGAATCCAGCCAGTCCGCTGGAGCCTTTGAGATTATGGGCCAGGCCCACCAGGGCCTCTAAGTCCCCAGCTCGCAAAGTCTCAATCATGTTGTTGACCATCTGGGGCAGATCTTCAATGTAGCCCGCTACGACCTTCATAAGTTCGGCGTCTCCGGCCAACTGCGATTGGATCTGCGCGTTTTTGAGAGATTGATCGAGCTTCTGGGATCCTGCGGATGCGGCGTTCTTGGCAGAGGACGGCGGAAGCAGGTATTTTCCTATCTTGTCCAGGAGCTCGCCCTCGCGTACGGGCTTGGCCAAGTAGTCGGTGCAGCCGGCCTGTAAGCAGCGTTGGATGTCTCCCTTCATGGCCTGGGCCGTAAGGGCAATAATGGCGGTGTTGGCGTGGTCTGGTATTTCCCGAATCAGTTTTGCAGCTTCGAGTCCGTCAACGCGCGGCATTTGGATGTCCAGGATGATCAAGCCAAAGCGGTTCTTGGTGGCCAAGTCCACTGCTTGGGCTCCGTTGGAACAACTGAGAATCCGGTAGCCGGCCCGCTCGAGGAGCACCTCCAGAAATCGGCGGCTGTAAACCACGTCCTCGGCAATCAGTATCGGGCCCGCGTTGGCAGCGGAAGTGCCCGGCGCCTCCGGAAGAGTGTCTGCGGAGTCGGACTGGCGAAGCGGCAGGGTCTGTTGCCCCCAGCCCTGCCAGCCTGGCTGGTCGGCCCAAAGCAGTGAGTCCACGGCCTGGCCCAACTGGGTTCGGATCTGCTCGAGGAGCTGCTGGGGACTCAGCGAGGCCTTATGGAGGATGGCACTGACCTGGCCGTTCAGACGCTGCTTCTCCTCGGCAGACATGCTCCTGGCGGTGACCACAATGACGGGCAAATTAGTTCTTCCGGAGTTGCGAATGCGTTCAAGGACCTCAAAGCCACTCATGCCGGGCATGACCAGGTCCAGCAAGACCAAACCTATCTGCGGATGGACGGCCAAGAGTTCCAGTGCTTCCCGGCCGCCGCTGGCGGTAATCACCTTGAAGCCGGCCCGCTTGAGAGCGACGTCATATAATCTGCGGACTGTGGGTTCGTCATCGACGGCCAAGATTTCGGAGGTCCTGTGCGCTACGACGGCTCTGTGTACCACTCTCAACAATTCGTGTCCGGTGAACGGCTTGCAGAGGTACTCCAAGGCTCCTAAGTTCAGGGCCTTGTCCTCGCAGTGCAGCACCGAGCAAACGACCACGGGAATGGTCTCGGTGCTGGGCTTGCTCTTGAGCTCGGCCAAGATATCCAGGCCGTTCTTGCCCGGCAGGCGGAGATCAAGGATGAGGGCGTCGGGTTTTAGTTCTTTGACACGCTCGACAGCCTTATTGCCGTCGGTTTCTATCGAAACCGCATAGCCGTTGCGGGAAAGGTAGGTCTTGAAAAACTCCCCGCAGATTCGGTCGTCCTCAACCACGAGCACACGTGGGAGAGTATCCGCGGCCCTAGTGCTATCGTCGGCTGAGGCCTTCTGGGCTGTGCCGACTAGGTCTGCCTGTCCGGAGGGTTGCTCCGAGTGGTCAAAAGGAAGCCAGACTACAAACTCAGAGCCTGCACCAGGGATGCTGCGGAGCTTGATGGTACCATCCAAGGCGTCAACCAACTTGCGACAGATAGCCAGTCCCAGACCTACCCCACTATAGGGGCGGCGATCCGAGCCGTCGACTTGTGCAAAAGGCTCAAATATCAGATCGCTTTTTTCAGAGGCGATTCCTATACCGCTGTCGGCGACGGAAATCCTCAGTCCTGGGCGGTCCTCCCGCCAAGTGGTGCTGATACTGAGATTGACGAAACCGCGGTCGGTGAACTTCACAGCGTTGCTGATTATATTCAAGAGGATTTGCCCGAGGCGTTCGGAGTCTAATTGGACCCATTCGGGTACGTCCTCGGTTACCTGCCAAATAAGTTTTATGTCCTTCTGCTCGGCCTGGTTTTGGACGAGCTCGCAGGTCTGTTCGGCGATGTGTCTGAGAGAGCATCGTTGGTGGTGAAGCTGGATATGTCCGGCCTCCATGCGGGCCAGGTCCAGCACGTCATTTATGAGGGTGAGCAAATTAGTGCCGCATTTGAGAATGGTATCCACGTATTCTCGCTGGGCGCTGGTGAGGTTCTCTTGGCTGAGCAGCTCAGCGAAGCCCAAGATGCCGTTCATAGGTGTGCGGATTTCGTGGGACATGTTGGCCACGAACTCGTTCTTAAGCTGGTCGGCCTGAGTTAGCTCTTTATTGAGGCCGGTCAACTCGGCCAAGAGGTTTTGCATATTCTGCTGGCGGTCGGCGAGCTCGGTGTTGGCTCGATCTAGAGTGCGGGTCAGCTGCTGGATTTCATCACCATGAGGACTGGGCTTTGGCACCGGCTGAGATCCCTCGATCTCGCGGAGCAGGCTTCTGGAAAGGCCCAGCAATCTATGGAGACGACGGCTAAGCAGCAGATGTCCCAAGACATAAAGGCCAACCAGAAGAGCCAAACCGCCAGCCAAGCCCCAAGTGAGAGTTTTGGCCTTGAGGTCGGATATTGCCTGGTTCAAGGGGGCTTGGGGGATGGTCAAGACCAGCTGGCCCTGTTCGAGCCCCAGAATGGTAGACGGATAAAAGCTCAGCCATCCCTGACGGGTTGCAAATCGCTGTCCGACAAGCTCGGCACGAGTGGAGACAATAATGGTTCGGTTGGTATCCAGAAGGTCGATCTGTGCTTGACTGAGACTTGTCTGCTCAAGGTGACCGAGCAGGTGGGCAAGCTGGCGGGTCAACTGGGAGTCCCAAGAATAGCTGGCCAATAAGACCCCGACCGTTTCGTTGTTGCGAGTAATGGGGGTGGCGACTTGCCAAAGGGCCAAAGGACTGCTGAGTGTGTCGGGCACAGGGTAAAGGCCGGAACCGGCCACCAATCGACCTTCCAGGGCCTCTTTGACCGAGTCGTTCTGCTGCAGAGCTCTGCTGAGTCCCTCGGGCTTGGATCCGCTGTCGGAGCCGGGACGCTTTGGGCCGCTTGCAGCCAAGAGCTTACCACTGCGGGACAGAACCACCAAGCTTCGGCAGGAGAGGTTCCCAGCCAAGAGGGCATCCAATCGCTGGCTAAGTTGTGCGTGCTTGCCGGCGGCGGTGGCTGCTATGATAGTTTGGTCGCGGCTCCAGAGGCGTGATTGATCGGCCATGGCCTCGGCCAAGCCTGCTGTCTCGTCCTGCACTTGACGACAGGCCAAATCCACCAGGTTCTCCGTTCGCTCCCGGATGGCAGTTACACCGGCTTGAAAAGCGAATGTCCAAACCATCAGAGAAGTAACTGCAGATAATGCCGCTGCTCCCAGGACGAGCTTAGCTTTGATTTTCATTAGTTCTGTCCCCGTTTTTGAAAAAGGGTAGCCGCTCGGTAAAGGCAATACTCGATTGGAGTTGTTGGGCTAGCTTTGCCTTTACCCACTGGCTGCGCTCAAGCATTACGGCCCCCGTTTTTTCCATAGGGACGTGCCCATCTGAACCAAGTAGCGGTTGTGGCCAAAGAACCTTCAATCAAGCCATTCCGACAACAACCATCCTGCTTTAGCATCGGTCAGAAGGGTTGGCGAATTTGGCGATTTTTGGCTTTGTCGTTGCGTTGTAAAGAGTTATCGGGCAGAGATTATCCCTACAATCCCCCGATTTGTTCTATCCGTACCTGGGATTGGACCTTCCGGGCCAGTCGGGCGTCGAAGCTGGCTGGGCTGGGTGTTTGACACGCTGCCCAAGAGACGGCCAGGGCACGGATCAAAGAGGTCTGCATATCCCGGCCTTGGACGATGCCGGCCAAGAATGCCCCCAGCAAAGCGTCACCGCTGCCGACCGTATTGAGCATCTTGGTAGGCTTGGTTGGCTCTATGCGTGCCCGAATAGCTGAGTTCCTGGCGATCAGCAGGGCTCCTTCTTCGCCAAGGGAAATCAGAATGTTGTGGACTTGGTTTGTAAGCCGGCGTGCGGATCGAGCTATCTGCTCGATCTTCTGGTCAGTGCGTCCTGTGAGACAGGCAAATTCCTGCCGATTGGGCTTAATTAGCCAGGCGCCCTCTTTGACCACCGCGGCCAAGGCTTGGCCGGAAGTATCGACGACAGTTCGGGCGCCGTCTTGCTTACAGATGCGCAGCAGTCGAGCCAAGCCGGCTGGGCTGACACCAGGGGGCAGCGAGCCGGCAAAGACCATAACTCTGTCCTTTTCAGCCAGCAAACCGAGCTTCTTGCCCATCCTTTCGAGGTCCTGCCCGGTTACTTTCAAACCCCGCTGACGGATATGGGTATCGCTGAGTTGGGACGGATCCACGATAGTCACGTTCTGTCGGGTGCGTCCGGGCAGGACAAAGAATTGGGCGGTAATGTCTGTATCGGCCAGTGGCTGCTCAAAATCGGCCATACTTTCCTGCCCGACAAACCCGGTGATAATCGAACTCAGACCGAGACTATCGAGTGTCCGGCAGACGTTGAGGCCCTTGCCGGCCGGCAAAAGTTGCAGTTCCTGGCCCAGTTGGTGGCGACCTATCTGGAAATTCTCCACCTCCAGGATAAGGTCGAAGACTGGGTTCAGACTGACAGTGACTATGGGAGCATTGTGGGCTGGAGTGTCGTGCAGATTAGTCATTATATCGGGCCCTCTCCGTGCTGCCGTGAATCGATGCCTATTTGCACTGGTATTCTAGTCGGCCAGCGATAACAGGCCAAGTCTTATCAGAGAGCCGGGGAGCCAAGGGAACCCTTCGGGTTTTTCCTAATCGGGCTTGAAGCTGCAATGCTAAAGCTTCAGTTACCCCCGGTTTTGGGCCGATATCACCTTGGAGAAGGCCCCCTGTCCAGGTTATTGCCTCGCTGTCGTGGCAGGGCACTTGATTGATCCCGGTGGAGAGGGTAGAATAGATGTGACGGCTGCTAATAGAACCCGGCATTGGCGGGCCCGGCGGTGAGGGCTGCTCACAGGGCAGAGGATACTTTCTGATAAGGAACTATAGATGTTCGAGAGATTTACGGACCGTGCCCGAAAAGTGATGGCCTTGGCCAACCAGGAAGCCCAGCGATTCAACCACGAGTACATCGGCACCGAGCATATCCTGCTGGGGCTGGTCAAGGAGGGCGGAGGAGTCGGTGCCAACGTTCTGAAAAACCTGGATGTGGACCTTCGCAAGGCTCGTCTGGAAGTGGAGAAGCTGGTCAAGAGCGGGCCGGACATGGTTACCATGGGTAAGCTGCCGCAGACGCCGCGGGCCAAAAAGGTGATCGAATATGCTATCGAAGAGGCCCGGAGCCTCAATCACAACTATGTGGGCACCGAGCACCTGCTGCTGGGACTGCTGCGAGAGCAGGACGGTATCGCGGCTCAGGTGCTGATGAGTCTGAACCTCAAACTCGAAGATGTTCGCGAAGAGGTTCTGAATCTGCTCGGAGCAGGGGTGGAGAACGAAGAGCCGATGATGCCTGGCAGACCGATGCGAGCCCAGCCGAGCGGCAAGAGCAAGACGCCGGCGTTGGACAGCTTTGGTCGGGACTTGACCCAGTTGGCCAAGCAAGGAGAACTGGACCCGGTGATCGGTCGTATCGAGCAGATCGAACGGGTAATCCAAATCCTTTGCCGTAAGAAAAAGAACAACCCTGTTTTGCTGGGCGAGGCGGGGGTGGGCAAGACAGCCATCGTTGAAGGGCTCGCCCAAAAGGTGGTGGGCAAAGATGTTCCCGAGCTTCTGGCGAACAGCCGTTTGGTGGTTCTGGACCTGGCGATACTGGTGGCCGGGACCAAGTATCGGGGGCAGTTCGAAGAGCGTATCAAGGCAGTCATAAACGAAGTAAAGCGGGCCAAGAACATTATCCTTTTCGTGGATGAACTTCACACTCTGGTTGGAGCCGGCGGGGCGGAGGGGGCAATCGACGCGGCCAACGTACTCAAGCCGGCCCTGGCCCGCGGTGAGGTGCAGTGCATCGGGGCAACAACGCTGGATGAGTACCGCAAGCACATCGAGAAAGATGGAGCCCTGGAACGGCGTTTTCAGACGGTAATCGTTGAGCCGCCCACCAATGAAGAGACGCTAGCCATCCTGCGTGGTCTGCGGGATCGCTATGAGAGTCACCATCACGTGCGGATCACGGATGCGGCTTTGGCCAGCGCGGTGGAACTGGCCAGCCGATATATTACCGGCCGATGTATGCCGGACAAGGCTATCGACGTTATGGATGAGGCAGGGGCGCGGATCCGTTTGCGTTCAATGAGCAAGCCGCCGGACTTGAGCAAGCTGGAAGAACAAATCGAAAAACTGAGCAACGAGAAAGACGAAGCGGTGCGCAATGCGGCCTACGAAAAGGCTGCTGAGTTGCGCGACCAGGCCGAGCAACTCCGCGAACAGCTCGACAAGACCCGCAAGGAATGGAGCGAATCGCTCAAACAAGCCGGGGGCGTGGTTGACGAGGAGGTTGTGGCCGAGGTGGTCTCGCGAATGACCGGAGTGCCTCTCACCCGACTGGAAAAAGAAGAAGCTCAGCGTCTGCTGGAACTGGAAAAAGAACTGCACAAAATGGTTATCAGCCAGAACGAGGCCGTCGAGGCGGTCAGCCGCAGCGTTCGCCGCTCTCGCAGCGGGCTGAAAGACCCGCGGCGGCCTATGGGCTGTTTTGTGTTCTTGGGACCTTCGGGTGTGGGCAAGACGCTTCTGGCCCGGGCTTTGGCTGAGTTTATGTTCGGCAAGGAAGACGCCCTGATCCAAATCGACATGTCGGAGTATATGGAGAAGCACAACGTTTCAAGGCTGGTAGGCGCCCCCCCAGGCTATGTGGGCTACGAAGAAGGCGGACAATTGACCGAGCGCATTCGGCGTCGGCCCTTTGCCGTGGTGCTGCTGGATGAGATTGAAAAGGCCCACCCCGACGTGTTCAACATGCTCCTGCAGATTATGGAGGACGGCCAACTGACTGACAACTTCGGGCGGAGAGTCGATTTCAAAAACGTGATCTTGATCATGACCAGCAATATCGGGGCGGAGATGATCAAGAACCAGTCGGGCTTTGGGTTTTCGACGCGGTCGGCCCAGGGCAGCTACGAAAAGATGAAGGAGATGCTCAACAAGGAAGTGGAGCGTTACTTCCGTCCGGAGTTCCTCAACCGGGTGGATGAGCTGATCGTCTTCAGGAGCCTGACTCGCGAAGACCTTTCGGAGATAGTCGAGCTGGAACTGCAGAAGGTTCGTGGGCGTCTGCTGGACCACGGTTTGAAGCTGGAGCTGACCAACCAGGCTATCGAGTTCCTCATCGACAAAGGTTACGACCCGGACTTCGGCGCCCGGCCGTTACGCCGAGCCATAGTTACACACCTCGAAGACCCCCTCAGCGAAGAGATACTCCGTGGGCATTTCAAAGGCAAGAACATCATCCGCGTAGGGGCCAAGGACGGCAAGATGTTTTTCGATGCGGTCAAAGGCGACGAAGAGGTGCCCAGCGAAGCTGCCCAGAGCGGTGCTGGCGATGCGACCTGAAAAACTGCTTAACCGCAGAGCGTCCCCGGCGGCTAACTATTATCATATCTTTGCCTAGTCAGTAAAATCTGTGGGCAAATAAAGCATGAAGCAATTTCTACAGCAGCTTATCGAGGGAAAAGATCTGTCCCGGGAACAGACCCGTGAGGTATTCGAGGTGATTATGAGCGGGCAGGCCAGCGATGCTCAGATCGGAGCATTTCTGGCGGCCTTGGCCTGCAAGGGGTACACAGCGGAAGAGATCACCGGTGCGGCCGAGATTATGCGGGAAAAAGTCACCCCGGTGCGGGCACCGGCAAATGTAATTGACACCTGCGGGACCGGCGGGCTGAGCAAAGGAACCTTCAATATTTCCAGCGCGGTGGCATTGGTGGCGGCCGGGGGCGGGGTGCCGGTGGCCAAGCACGGCAATCGCTCGGTGACCAGCAAGTCGGGGGCAGCGGAGGTCTATAGCGAGCTGGGGGTGAATATCGAGGCGGATGTGGCTACGGTCCAGCGGTGCATTGCCGAGGCGAAGGTGGGTTTTTGCTTTGCTCCGCTGCTGCACCCGGCGATGAAGTATGCGATCGGGCCAAGGCGAGAGATGGGTGTGCGGACGATATTCAATATTCTGGGACCTTTGACCAACCCGGCGGGGGCCAAACGACAGGTAATGGGGGTAGCGAGTCCGGAACTGACGGAGCAGTTGGCCGAAGTGCTGGCGAATCTGGGGTCGCAGTACGTTTATGTGGTACACGGGCTGGACGGCATCGACGAGATTTCCATCAGCGGTCCGACGCAGATTTCGGTGCTGCACAACGGTAAGATAACGACCTCGACCATTGAGCCGAGCGAACTGGGGATCAGTGGGGCAAGTATGGATGATCTGAGGGTGGACTCGCCCGCTGAATCGGCCAAGATGATCAGAAATGTTCTCACCGGCAAGAAGGGCCCGGCCAGGGACGCCGTGCTGGTCAATGCGGCGGCGGCTTTCTGCGTGGGGGGCAAGGCCCAAAACCTTCGCGAAGGGATGGAATTGGCCGCCGGTTCCATCGACGCCGGCTGGGCAGCCAAGGCCCTGAAGGATCTGGTGCGAATCAGCAATGAGAAGGATCCTTCGGATCTTTCCTAATTGGCCTTGCCAGCGTTACACGTCTACAGCGGTTAGGAAAAGGCCGAATGGCCCCTTGCTCAGGCTCCTGCCGGCGATGATAATGCACAGTCATGCCCAGATCAGCCGAACAATCCTATTGCCTGGTGCAGTCGAACCTGGACAGAATCGATCCGGAGGCGCTGAAGGTGGCCTTTCGGGCGGTCGGCGAGTTGGTGGACACTGATGCGCAGATCTTATCTGCTGATGCCTTCGGCATCCTGGCCGACGGGCTAAGAGCCAAGACCGCCCGCACCGTAGCCAACGAGCTAGCCAAGGCTGGCATCGCCATGGAGATCGTCCAAGAACAGCACATCCCCACCTTGCCAGACCCTCATACCATGCGCCGCGGCGGTTGTTCTCCTGAGGCATTCATAGCGACTGACAGCCTGGGCAGAGACGTGCCCGTAGATTGGTCCAAGGTGCTGGTGGTAGCGGCGGGGATGGTACCGTTGCGAGAAGCTAAACGGGTTGTGAGGACCCGCTATAAAAGACCACTAGGCCCCTTGGGCGTACACATAGGTATGGGTACGGGAATGCTTACAGGACTCGGCGCTGCTGTGGCTGCGGGATATATACAGTCAAAGTACGCGGCTCCGGATCGCGAAGTATCGATTCGCTACAAGCGGGAGTCCCGGGGATTGCTGGATATATTCGTGGATTGCGAGCCGTATCGTTACCGTATAAGGGCGGATAAGTTCAACTTCAGTTACCTGGGCCAGCGGCAGAGTAGAAAGAGCTTGGAAAACTTTGTGCAGTTAGTTAACGACTTGACCAGCTATGCCCGGGGCGCGGCCCTGAATCGCGGGGCGGTAGCCATTCGAGAGGATGGTTTGGAAGCCACCTTTGCTTATCCCAGCCGGCACGCCTTTGAAGAGGAAACCATCTGGCTGCTTTATAAATTCGGCCTGAGCCGTCCTCGGCCTTGGCCATGGCTACAGCGATGAAGCTCAGTGGGCTAGTCGAGTCTCTGTTCCAAGGCCTTCAGTTGGGATTTGATTTCAGCCGGCAGACGCTGGTCATCGAATTTGGCAAAGAACTCCTTCAATTGAGCCAGTTCCTTCTGCCAGTCCTCTCGCTCAACCCGCAAGAGTTCCTCGGCTACCTGGTCAGAAAGGTCCAGGCCGGATAAGTCCAGAGCCCCGTCGGCAGGGACGTATCCGATGGGAGTTTTGCGGGCTTTGCCCTGCCCGGCGCAGCGCTGGGCAATCCACTTCAGGACGCGGATGTTTTCTCCGTATCCAGGCCAAAGGAAATCACCTTTCTCATTGGTACGGAACCAGTTGACATGGAAGATCAAGGGGAGGTTAGAAATCTTGGTACCCATACTCAGCCAGTGCTGGAAATAGTCGGCCATGTTATATCCGCAGAAAGGTAGCATGGCCATGGGGTCGCGGCGGACCTCGCCGAGTTTGCCGTACTGAGCGGCGGTGCGTTCGGAAGCCATGGTGGCCCCGACAAAAACCCCGTGCTGGAAATCGAAGGACTGATAAACCAGTGGAGCCAGCCTGGCTCGTCGGCCACCAAAAACGACGGCGGAGATAGGTACTCCCTGGGGGTTCTCCCAGTCGGGGCTGATGCAGGGACACTGACTGGCCGGAGTGGTAAAGCGGGCATTGGGGTGGGCGCCGGGCTGGTCGGAATCCACCGTCCAGTGCTCACCTTTCCAGTCGATGCCTTGGGCAGGGGTGTCGGCATCGAGTCCTTCCCACCAGACCATGTTCTGTGGCGTTTTGACCACATTGGTGAAGATTGTATTCTTTCGGACGGT
>DAOVKO010000109.1 GCA_030631725.1 Actinomycetes bacterium
ATTTCGACCAGATGGCTGAGCTAAAGGCCGACCTCTACGTTACGCTGATTGACAACGTCGACCGCATCCACGCCCGATTGCTCCGCGACCATGACCTGGAGCACTCTCTCAAGGACCTGATGGTTTGGCGGGAGGAGGAAAGCCTGGCCACCGATCTGCTCAGCTGTGCCCTACAAGCGGTAGGTAAATCCGTGGTCCTCGCCCGTGGCTCGGGAGATTCGGCCAGCAGAACGCTTTTTCGGCTGATGTTCCGCCCGCAAACCAAACGGGTCTACCCTTCCTACCCCATGTCCCACGTGATGGATTACCCGGAAATAGTGGCTGAGCTGCAGACTTTCCGCTCAACTGTTGAAGAGCATTTTATTGCCTTTGATCCTGGCGACCTGGAGGAAAAGCAGTTGCACTTTAGCGCTCTGGAGGCCGCCGAGCGAGGCGAGAAGTTTATCAGAGTCCGCGTGGCCGACCGGCAGGTCAGCTTCGACGTTGACGAAATCCTGGGCGTAGCCCGCGACATTCACGCCCAGATATACGCCAGGGATTTCAAGCTCATCGACCAGTCTGACATGATAATCTCTTATATCCCCCAGCTGGCCGGGGGGGCTGCGGCGCTTAGCAGCGGCGTGGAACGCGAATTGCAGCATGCCCACGAAGTCACCAAGGAGGTGTACGTTATCTGGCGGCCGCAGATCAAGCCCAGTCCCTTCGTTACCGAGACGGCCTCGGCGGTCTTTGCCAATCTGGAGCAAGCACTGGATTTCTTTGCTGACAAAGGATATCTGTCGGACTAGGCCTGGCCCCAAGGCTCGGTGCCGGCTGCAACCTCGCGGCCAACATACTGCTGCACCGCGGCCAAGAGAGTCCCCTGATTCAAAGGCTTGAACAAAAACCCGTCGCAACCCGCCTGCAGACAACGCTTCTGGTCCTCTTTCGTGCTGTGCGCCGTAAGAGCGATTACCGGGGTAATCAGGCCCTCACTGCGCAAAATGCGGGTGGCCTCCAGGCCGTCCATCACTGGCATCTGCAGGTCCATGAGGACAAGATCATACTCTTGGCGGCAGGCCAGCTCCACGGCTTGGGGTCCGTTGACGGCAAGATCAACCTGTAAGCCCACACGCTCGAGAATAATCTTGAACAGGCTACGATTGATTTGGCTGTCCTCAGCCAGCAGCACTCGACCTTCAAGTCGTAGGATGCCCGCAGGTTCGCCCCAATTCTTGCCCATGGGCGCTGCTGTATCCTGTTCGCCAAGCTCTATCTGATTCATTGCTTTACCCCCCTCAAGATGTGTGGTTGAAGGCAGCGAAACCTCCAGCGGTAATACGAAGACAAAGGTCGCTCCCTTGTCCAGTTCGCCTTCGACCCAGATGCGGCCTCCCAGCAGGTTGCTCAGTCTCTTGCAGATAGCCAGCCCCAAACCGCTGCCCTCGTATTTGCGGCTGGCACTGCCGTCAACCTGCTTGAACATGTCGAAGATAATGTCCTGATGCTCCGGGGCTATACCCACACCGGTATCAGCCACCTCGAAGCGCACAGCGGGCTTGCCTTCCAATGAATCGCCTCTGGTCCGCACGCTTATGCCGCCGCTGTCCGTGAATTTCAGGGCATTGGTCAGCAGATTGTTGAGGATCTGACGCAGCCGCTGGGGGTCGCTGTTCATGCTCTGCGGCGTATCCCCAGCACATTCGATCGAGAAGCTCAGGCCCTTGGCCTCTATAACCGAGGCGTTTGTTTGCCTCACGTCGCCCAGAACGTCGGCCACGGCAAACTGGCAGGGGTCAACTCGAAGCTGATTGGCCTCGATCCTGGATATATCCAGGATGTCATCGATCAGGCCCAGAAGTTCCTGCCCACAGTTGCGGACGATATTAACCCACTCAGCCTGCTGATCCGATAAATCCTCCATGGCCAAGAGTTCCACAAAACCGATGATGCCGTTCATGGGAGTGCGAATTTCATGGCTCATGTTGGCTAGAAACTCGGTCTTGAGTCGGCTGGACTCCTCAGCCTCGTCGCTCTTGCGCAGCAAGTCTTCTTCCGCGGCTTTGCGTTCGGTGATGTCAAACATTATCCCGCTGAGTTTAGTCGGCTCACCCTGGCAAAGCTCCACGCGGATCACGTCTCGCAACCAGACGACCCGCCCGTCCGCAGCAAGCATCCGATATTCCAGCTCGTGGTCGCGCCCCTGAGCGATGGCCTCAGAGCAGCAGGCCAACACCCGTTCGCGGTCGTCGGCGTGCAGGTGTTCGAGCCAGAAATCCGCCCGGTACCACTGCTCCAGAGGATAGCCCAGCAGGGCCTGGGCATAAGGACTGACCAGGGTGAATCGCCAGTTGTCGGGCTGAGCCTCCCAAACAATGGCCTGCAACTGCTCGATGAGTTTCCGGTAGCGGCCCTCGCTGGACGGCCCGGCCCGCTGGGCCAGAGCTTCACCACGGCAGCTTGTTTTGTTCATTGTCTGTTCCGACAGATAAGGTCCTATAAGTACGCCGTCTCTGCTAGCGAAGACCAAAGGGCGATCTGCCGCCCTGGTGGAGCCAAGCAACGACGTATACATACATACGAATGCTATATCGGCAGCTCTGCCCGCTCAGTTGAACCTGCTGCTCGGCTGTGGACGCTAAAAACCCCTCACAGCCCCAACAGGGTTGGATTAGTCGGCGGTCTGTTTATGCAGATTAGCCTTTATCGGCCGTGACGATCTTGGCGCCTACACGCCGACGATGACCTACACCATTGGTGACGATGTACTGACCCAGGCCAACGATGACGATACGGAGATTCGCCACTTGATGTACGATGGCCATGGCAGCACACGGCTGCTGACAGACGACAATGGCGATATCAAGGCCACTTACGCTTATGACGCCTATGGCAATGCGGAGGGCTTTGGTGCATCGACTGCTGCGACCAAGTATCTGTACGCCGGCGAGCAGTACGATTCCAACCTGGCTATGTATTACCTCCTTGCTCGCTATTACATGCCCACTGTCGGAATATTCAACAGACCTGATCCCTTCCAAGGCGACCCCTTTGCCCCACAAAGCCTGCATAAGTATGCGTATGTATGGAATGATCCAGTCAACAATATCGATCCTACTGGTTTGTTCGGTTTTACGTTCACGCAGATCGCAGTTACCTCTGGCATCATTGGACTCCTTGCTGGTATCACAACCTACGCGATCACAGGGAGTGTTAAGGCGGCAATCATTGTCGGTGTTCTTGCAGCACTCATCACAGCTGCCGTTATGATTTGTATTACCTATTGGCCGCAAATAATGAACTGGATGAGGGGTATGCTGCGCTATCAACAGGCGCATAGAACAGTTAGCAATAGAGTTTATCAAAGAATGGTGGCTAGATGTGGGGATGATATAGCATTAAGAGTTAGGTTCTTTAGCGGACTCAAGACCTGGAAACTCTGGCTGATTGAATTCCCGATAGGTGTTACTCAAAATCTAACGAGATTGTTTACTAACCCGATGGCGTTCGTCCAATGGCTTAATCCAACTCCAGCCGCATGGATAGCACTGGGGATTGGTGGTGCTGCTGGGGCTGTCGCTTTGATACTATATTTCTATCGGGATGATCCGGAGGCCTTGGAAAAGGATTTAAAGCCTTAAATACTCAAGTTTAGTTGACTTCTTGAGATGTGCGTAGTAGGATTGATGCCTCTTGCAGCGACTTGCGGTTTCACAGCAAATTCCGCAACTCAGGGTGATCAGGAGGCGTAGCATTATACTTATGGATACAAATGAGAAATCACGGATGAACCTTTTTGAGGCTGCGATTCTTCCGGCTGTTCCATGTGGCGCAATTGTTGGTGGACTACTATGCAAGTCTTACGGAGTTCTAGCTGCCATTGGTGGAGTTCTTGTAGGAGGAATTGCCGGTTTCTTTGTTGGTTGGGTCTACGCCTTTGTCACGATCTTTATGATGACGATGTTCACAACGTTGTGGAGAGTTGCGAGAGGTCGGTCGGAACCTTCCCAAGGTAGCTCGGAAGAAATGAAAAACCTTACCCGAACTGGAAGCGCGGGCATTACTGTTGGAATCATAGCTGCTGGGGCAGGTGGATTTTTCTTTGGCTGGTTGTACGGCTTACTTTTCGCTTTTGTCTTGCTAATGGTCAATGCATTTCTAGCAGTTACTAGAGAGCAGTTTCGCCGTGAGGATCGCTTGCCGAATTCAGACCTCGATGAGTGATGTTGTTGTTGTCCCTACCGAAAACTCCATCTGAGTGAATTTGGGCTGAATTCTTGATGGGCTGCGGATGATTATAGCACCTGGGAACTAATCTCAGGTGTGTTTTTAACGCCACAGTGCGACAAAAAACCGTTCCAGGTAGTATAAGCGCAGAGGTATGCTAATAGGAGGACTGGCCGTAGAGGTTATCCGGCTGGTTAGGCAGCTCGAACGTATTTGTGGTGCAATCCGCCGAGATAAGGTATGGCAGTCGGTGGCCCATTTTCCGGCGGATATGTTTTTCGAGATATTGGGCAGTTGCGATTCAAGGACAAATGCGGACGAACGCTGTTGTAGTACTCGACGTATTCACTAAGTATTCTGTGAAGGTGTTTTTCACCCAGAATGATGAAATGATTCAGACACTCCCTTCTGATTGAACCTATTACTCGCTCGACGTATGGCTTTTGCCATGGTGAGCGATAAGCTGTAACGACTTCTCTGATACCCATTTTGCGTACACGGTCTTTGAAGACCTTTCCATAGATTGAATCCCTGTCTCTCAAAACAAACTTGGCTGTGCATTCCCAGGGAAATGGGCAAGTGTTTGAGGAGTTCGACGGCAGGGCGGTTATGGCCCCAGGAAACTGTCTTCGCGATTGGCGGGGACTTCCTGGCCTTGCAGGCCGGCTCTGGCATCGTCGCCAAAGTCAGCGGGCAGCCAGATGTTGTCCCCTTTAAAACCCGCCTGGGCTGTAGTGGTCCAGCTCACCGACCAATCGAGGCGTAAAACGTTCTGCCCGCTATACCGGGGATCCCAGCCGTGGTTGGGCGAGATATTGACCAGAAATAACGTGGCTTTCGTCGGCCGCGGACCAAGCTTCAACAGTGGATTGCGATCGGCCAAAATGGCAAAGCCCTTCGGGGAATCCCGTCCCGGTCTGTGCAGCCCGAACATGTTTTGATAGCTGTAGCTCACCACCGATTCGGAAGGAAAGTCGCTCAGCCCGCTCAGCTGGTACTTCAAGGTCTGGGGTTCGTACCCTACACTTGGGCAAACGAAAAGCTTTGGTTTGCTGTAGCCCAGTTTTACCAGTAAGAAAAGGTTGGATGTGTCCGTACGTTTGGGGCCCACTCTGTCCAAACGCATCCACGTCTTTCCCAGGTTTTCAGCTATCTGCGGAAGCTTGCCGTCGTGAGCCGCCGCGTAACTGTTCATACCCATGGCGATAGAAGCCTGCTGCAGCGCGCAGTTCTGTCGAAGGCTCATCTGTCGCCAGTCTCGAACGGCAGGAACCAACAGCCCCACAACCAGAGCTATGGACGCAGCAATGGTAATCAGCTCCGGAAAACGCAACAGCCTGGGTCTTGGCGCAGCGGCTGACTCTTCCGCCCCGACAAGACTCAGGCCCCGTGTGCTGGGCTGATTTTCCAAGGCCGCCGCCGACCGCACCCTGGCCAAGGTCAGAGCTACCAACGAATCCGGCGCTTGCGGTTCCGGAAGAGACTTTAAGGGCTCGAGGCTTTGCTCGACCCGCTTGATAAACTCGCGGGCCTGGGCCGATTCGCCCAGTAACTGCTGGACCTGGGTGGCCTGGGATTCATCGAGCAGTCCCAGATAGTAATCCGTCAACTGCTGGCGTTGTTCTATTGACAAGTCGTTCATGGCAGATCACCGTTTATCTTAGCCGATGTTTTTCGTGCCCAAAGCCTGGCAAAACTCCCAAGTGCCGCGTGAAGCCGGCTCTTTACGGTTCCCAGCGGCACGCCCACAATCTGGGCAATCTCCTTATAGGCCATCCGCTGAAAGTAGGCCAAGAGAAGCACCTCCCGCAAATGGTCCGGCATAGTCGCGACCACTTCCTGCACCAGTTGGGCTGCCTCGGCCTGGGAGAATTTCTCAGCTGCGGTCGGCTCGCCCGAAGCTATCAGGTCCACGAAACGCCCGCTTCCCTCGCTCTGGTCGGAACTCAGCGAAGCATCTATAGAAACCGTCCGATGTCGCTTGCGTGCTCGCAGGGCGTCACGGGCCTTATTCGCAGCCACGGCAAAGAGCCAAGGCTTGAAACGCCGGTTCCGATCAAAAGTGTGCTTGGACAAATGAATCTGCAAAAAGGTCTCCTGAAACACGTCCTGAGCCAGCGTGGCATCGGCAACAAATTTCGCCAGAAAAGCATATAACTCCTGGCGATAGCGATTGATAAGAACCTCCAAGAGTTCGCTGGCCCCGTCACAATACTGGCCAAACAGGCTCTCATCGCTCATGCTTTTAGGCATCTGGCCAATCCTCATACGAGTCAAAGGTTCCCCCGGTTCGCCCTGGGACTCTAATTGCAGCTTTTCGATACATTTGCCCTCCAAATCATGGTAGTCGGCCCCAAGCGCAGCGTCAAGTTTGACCCAAAACCGCCCGGCGGAATTCTCATACCCCTCTGTGCCATACCATGTTATGCTATTGCATCCGACCGGCCGGTTACTTTAGTATGTACTGGGCTCAGGATAATGGTGCTCAATGGCTTCTACGCTCAAAGATATCGCTAGGGAGCTGCGGTCTCACGCTCCGTTCACCATATGCGGAGCCCTGCTGGGCATCGTCATAATAGTGATCATTGTCCAGGCCGGGATTCCCCGCTCGGTCTCCAAAGGGCTGTTCGAGGTCCTTCGCCCTTTGCACGTGCGGCTCAGCGCCATGGTTCCTGCTGCAATGTATCGGTTGCACAGCAAAGGGCGTCTGTGGGCAACCGTCTCAATCGGCTATTTTGGAGCCGTCGGCATCGCTACGCTGAGCGACTGCATCATCCC
>DAOVKO010000101.1 GCA_030631725.1 Actinomycetes bacterium
ATAGCCCCAACACCGTTGACGCCGCCAGGGAGAAGCACGTCCCTGTTATCGAAAAGACCGCCACTGGCCTAAAGGTCAAGGTCGGCAGCGTCCCCCACCCCATGGAAGAGAAGCACTACATCGAGTGGATCGAACTCCTGGCCGACGGACGAGTCTACCGCCAGTTCCTCAATCCCGGCGACGCTCCCGAGGCCGACTTTGCCATCCATGCCGACGATATCTCCGCTCGCGCCTACTGCAACATCCACGGACTATGGCAGGGCTAACCAGCCCTGTCCCAAAACGCGTCCCCGGCAGGATTCGAACCTGCAACCTTCGGCTCCGGAGGCCGACGCGCTATCCAATTGTGCCACGGGGACTTTTCTCTACCAAGGCCTTGAGCCGCTAAATCCCGCCACGGCCCAGACCCAGCTTACTCCTTATAGCATACCTCCCGCCTTATCCTGGTTCAATGTTTTTACAAACCCCCCGAAGCTTTTTGGCCCGCTCCCCGTCCATATCTCCCAGAATCACTCCACCGACATCCGCCGCGCCCCCGCTTTCACCGGCCGCCCCAACGCCCCCAGGCTGTACTACTCTGCGAAGTCCCGGTCCCGACTGGTCGGGAGGACGAAGCACGAGCGTCCTGGGGGGCCTTCGAGAGCCGATTCGATAAGATCGATATACGGTGAGCCCGGCCGACGGAACTTTTCCGGCCAACCACTAAATCGCTCTATCGGACCGCGCCAAAGCCGCCAGATGTGTCCCTTCAGCTTCCAGGCTGTCAGGGCCAAGGCAATGATACCCCAAAGTTGCTGCTGGCAGCGATGTACGCCTAGTGGTCGCCACCTATCTAATAGAGCCCGGACTAAGTTCCGCGGATTATAGAAAGCGGCATATCCACGTAGCAGATTAACCTGTGTGCGCCAGGCATCTGCATCTGGACGATCAGAGGCCGCCACATGATTGCCGTCGTACTCTGCGTCCTCGAGCTTGTGCCCGCCGACACATTCATATACCAGCCCGCTGGTAAAGGCCTCGTTGACCCATTTTGAGCCCATTACCGGAAGAGCAATCGTAATCTGCAAGCCCACCGCACCGGACTTAAACAGAAAGTGCACCTGATCAATCAGGCCCCGAAGCTGCCTCTGTGAATGAAGCGGCTGGTCCTCGTGGTGCATCAGCATAGCCATGGGACGGATCTTGTTGGCTATCATCTCGGCGAATAATACCTCCGTCATACCAGGAGCCTGCCCCTTATCAATAAGTCTGGCGGACAGATCTTCCACTCCCAGCCAGATAGCGGTGAGCCCCGCCCTTCTGGCCACAGGCAGCAGATCGCGGTTCTTGTACAAATCGATCACCGTAGATTCAGTTCGAAAGCGAATTTGTCGGCCCAAGGGTCGCCCATCAATCTGCGTCGAAGCCATCACCTCTAACAACTCTCGGGTGTACTTGCGCCTATTGAAGAAGTTGTCGTCCGTACCGAAGAAACGACGTGTACCCATGTGACGGTAGCAGTCGATGAATTCCTCAATCACCCGCTGCGGGCTTTTCTGCCGCAAGCTGCGCTGGTTGTAAGCGGGAATGGGACAATAGTGGCAATGGAATTTGCAACCGCGTGTTACCAGCACAGTGGCGGTCATTGGGGGCCGACAAACCTTATCGAGCCCCATCGCCTCCTTCGACAGTGTAGCCCGGCTGTGTGGCCCTTCAAGCGTACGAAATCCCGTGCTGGGCAAGGGCAAATCATCCAGGTCGCGCATCAACCTTTGGGGCCCGGTGTTCACCAGGTTTTTCCCGTCGTGACGAGAGTCCAAGGCATATACCAACCCTGGGATTCCAGCCAGGGCCCCTGCCTGCCGGGCGCGTTTGAACGCTGCCAGCATCGTTCCCTGGCCCCCACCGAAATCCGCCAGTACCGTCAGCAACTCCAGCAGAACCGGTTCTTCACCAGTGACGGCGACGTCAGCACCAATCTGCCCATCAGGGCCGAGCCCGAAATAGTCGAATGGTTCATAACATGCCTTGGGCCCCCCGGTGATGATTAACGGACGCCCATTATCCAGCTTCCAGGCATCCTCGATCAAGCGATATGACGGGGCTGAGTGAACTTGCACGCTGGAGACAAGAAGCATATCGATTTTGGCGCCGTCGATTTGGGCGAGGCTAGGTTTGATTCTCGGGTTCCAGTATTGATATACGAAGCGGGTCTTTTGCAATCCGGCATCGTAAAGAGCAGCCCCCACCGATCGCGGGCCACAAGGCACCATATACCAGGCGATATGAATGAAAGGCAGCAGCCGCGTACGCTGGTCGAACGCCGATACCACCAGGCAGCGCACCTCTGCTAATTGCCTCTTGGAACGCAGGATTCCTTCGAGAGACCGGTATCGGCCCGCCGGCAAAAAACGATCCTCGATTTTGCGATGCGGCAATTCCACTATTGTTTTCCTCAGCCCAGCAGCTTCCCTGGAGTGGAGATCTCCTTATCTCGCTCACATTCCCTGATATCAGTCTACCACAAGTGCTAAGCTGTCTCCTAAGACATTTTTCCACTGGAACTTTGCCCGACACCAATAGCCGGATATGCCCCTCCACTGGACCCAAACCATCCGAAGCCACGCTCTCCAATCCCCTTGCTAACAAAGCCCAGGATGATCAGCAGGCCCCTTGACACTCGCCCCCTCTCCAGATAGATTTGCTTGCCGTTGGCGGCGTAGCCAAGTGGCCTAAGGCGACGGATTGCAAATCCGTTATCGTCGGTTCGAATCCGACCGCCGCCTCTTTTCTTTCCCCACCGGCTCCAAAAACGCACATTTCGTGTTCTCAGATCCCATAATGCCTCAAAAACCTAAAGATTTAGCCTCCCTGCGGTCGATACCCTCACAGACGCTCCGACGCTGCCTCAGGGCCGTCGGCTCAGCGTGCCCACCGGACACGGTTATTCAATGAAGGGTTGCTTATGGCTTGTCCATACATAGACCAAAAAAACCCCGACTGCCAAAAGCACATGTGTCTGGACCGCCTGGACGAGGCCATTACCATTTGCGGCCATGAGTACGAAAACTGTGAAATCTTCAAACGCCTACAGGCTCAGCCCAAGCCCCAGCTCGCCGCCCAGCACGGATAGCTCCCCAGTCCAGGCCCGGCAGCTCCTGCGGGATTTCCTCACTTGGCTTCGAATCGAGCGGGCCTTGGCCCAAAACACCGTCCAGGCCTACCGACGCGATTTGTCCTTCCTCCTCGACCTCTACCGCTCTGAATCTCCCGACGAATCCCTACCCCAATGGCTCAGCCCCGCCACCATCGCCAAGTTCATCCGCCTGCTCAGCGAGAAAGGCCTCTGTGAGACCAGCCAGGCCCGGCATCTCGCCGCCCTGCGGACCTTCTGTCGCTATCTGGTGATCATAGGGGAGTTACCCAGAAGCCCGGCGGAGGTCATCTCTCAGCCGCGCCGCTGGCACCGCCTGCCGAAGGTGCTCAGCCCTGAGCGTGTGCGGGAGCTATTGGCCGGGCCGGACGGTTCGACCAGCCTGGACCTTCGCGACCGAGCCCTGCTCGAGTTGGCCTACGCCACGGGCATGAGGGCCGAGGAGTTGGCCAATCTCAAGACCGCCGACATCAACTTCCGCATCGGTTATCTGCGATGTATCGGCAAAGGCTCACGCGAACGAGTCATCCCCATTGGCTCCAAGGCCTCCCAGGCCCTCCAGGAATACTTCCACAAGGCCCGCCCAGACCCCCAGAATACCCCCCCCGAATTCTTCCTCTCTCGCCAGCATTTGCCGCTTTCGCGGATCGACATCTTCCGCATCGTCAAGAAACACGCCCGCAAGGCCGGCCTGGCCGGCACATTATCCCCCCACACGCTTCGCCACAGTTTCGCCACTCACCTGCTCGCCGGCGGTGCCGATCTCCGCTCCGTTCAAGAAATGCTCGGCCACGTCGACGTGGCCACCACCCAGATCTACACTCACGTCGACATCTCCCGCCTGAAAAAAGTCCACCATAAGTTCCATCCGCATGGATAGCTGTCTGCAATACCGCTTCCGCAGACAGCTAGAGCAGGCGAACAGCTCTCAACTGCTCGCCTGCGGTCTACTTTCTACTGCTCTACTGTTCAAGTGCTTATCTGCTTCTTACCTTCCCAATAACAAATAACTGATGACTAATAACCAATTCTGCCTGTCATTCCCGCGAAAGCGGGCTTATCACCGCTCTAGCGCTAATCCAGCCTTCTGATTTTCCTTATCGAAAAGTTTTTTAAGTGGCGGGCAATTCTTCAACATGAATTTTTTAGTGTTGTCGTATTTGCCTCTGGCTTCCTCAGGGGCCTCCTGTTCCATCTGAACAAGAGCGTTCCACAGGTAATAATCTCCTGTTGTTTTGATATTAGTATTCTTATTATACTTGTCTAATCTCCAGGCTAACAATTTTCGTTTTTCGTCTCCTCTATAGGGCACTTCATATTCTGCATAGGTTCTGCCAACAAGACCTATTAGTTCTTCACATTTATGTTGTTCAAGCAACGGAAGTATTTCTGGCGTCAAAACAAACCCGATCCAGTTCTGGTTTTCTGCATAGTCATATGCCTCTATGATCGCTTCACCAAGAAAGATATCATGTTCTGTGTCAGCATAACAGCCACCTAGCGTAAGAGCTCCTCTCAAAGGTATGCCTTTGCATATCATATCCCTAAAGAATGTTGTAGACAATCTGTAGATGTCCATAAATGGTTTCTCAACATCATCTTGCTCCAACTTGACGCAAAACAAGAATGTGTCTGAAAACCATTGATAGATCATCGTGTCAGGATCGTAGTAACCCCCTGTTTTCCTGTAAATATTCTTGATTGCGTCTCTATAGAGAAAAAGTACAGAAGCTAAAGACGTGTTTTTTACATATTCCTTAAAACCAAGAAAGTCGAAGTACGCAACAAAATATTGGTCATAAGTGTCTTGATACACAGCAAGTTCCTAAGACTTGTGTTCCGAGGAATCTCGTCCTTTCGTCCCTACTGGATAAACTCAACTCTGCTGAGCCGATATCTGCCCTACTTGGCTTCTCATCGGTCTTTTATCTTATTATGTCACTTTCTACAGGCTATAGACCCGTTGGGGTTATTAATACTTTCACCAATAGCCCGCTATCATCTCGACTAAGATCGTTTTCAATACCTCTTGGATTAGTAATCTTGCCTTCTGGATCATATACAAAACAGAAAAGTGTTTTGCAGTCCGGATGTGCTTTATATTTTGCAATGTCTATTATTAACTGTTCTCCAAGTTCTTTAGTGTTGAGTGTCTTACGAGTTTTCTTGGTTTCGATAACGATTTGTTCTTGTTTCAGAAGAAAGTCTGTTCTTGAACAACTACCAGCATAGCTCGGCGTCCACTCCTCCGCCCTGATGTCATCAAAGCGCAAAGTTAGCAACGCATGCAATAAATCCTGAACATCATATTCGTCATTAACGTCTAACGTCCCTCTGTTATCATGGCGAGACCTTAATTGTCTTACTACATGATGGAATCTCCTACATAGATTTTCAATGATTGAAATTGGATCAGACGAAAACTCGCTACTATTTGAAGTAGCAGTTTGCGTTATGATTTCCGGACACTGTTGAACACGGCCGATGACCTTTAAAACCTGTTGATACCCAACATGAGTATGCATGGTTCGGCCTGTGAGAAAACCAGCTTCTATATAGTTTTTGCATTTGGCTGTGGCTCCGTGTGAGAGCTCTACTTCAATCTCTTCAGATCCAAGAACCTGTTCGACAACAGGCTCGAGTTCGCCGTAAAGGCGACTCAGTTTGTCATGGTCAGCTTCAGAATATTTTCTTTGCAGATATTTCAGACATTCTTCCTTAAATTCTTCGAACTTGGCAAGTACTTCGTTATGATCCATTTTAGCTTAGCTCCGAGCCTCACGCGATCCCCAGATCGCCTTTCGTTAGAATACTCTCAAAGCTATACCCCGCCCCTTCGATGTTTTCCCGGCCGCCTTCGCCCCGATCGATTACTGCTACAATCCGCTCGATCTTCGCCCCAGCTTCTTCCAGCGTCTTAGCCGCCTCCAGCAGTTGCCCACCCGTCGTTACCACGTCTTCGACCAGCATCACTACTTCGCCGGCTTCGAGCTGGCCTTCGATGGGCTTGGAAGTCCCGTAGTCCTTCTTCTTATTCCGTACAATCACGTATGGCTTACCGCAGGCCAGGCTCGTCGCTGCCGCCAAAGGCACCGCCCCCAGCTCCGCCCCCGCTATCTTGTCCACATGAGCCCCGGCCCTATTGGCCAACCGTCGGCCCAGCTCCGCCAAAATCTCCGGCTGCGTCTCGAACAGATACTTATCCAGGTAATACTTACTCCGCCTGCCCGAGCGCAGCAAAAAGTCCCCCTCCAGATACGCCACTTCTTTTATTCGCCTGGCTAACTCCGCTTTGTCCATAACTTTCCGCCTTTCGACTTCCGCCTTCAGACTTTCAGTCTCACTTCCTCGCCCAGCAATTTCCGATACTTCCTCCTTATCGGCCCCACCACTTCCCGCAGAAACTCATCCACTTGCTCCGGCCCCCTGCCCACAAAGTCCCTCGCCCGCAGCAACCGCCCAAAATTAATCTTCCCAAACTCCGCATCTCCCTTGAGCCTTTCGATCAAATCATTATCCCGGCCTTCAATTTTCACCTGTTTCGCTGCCGCCTGGCTGTGTTTTCTTATCCGCTCGTGCAGCTCCTGGCGATTGCCTCCAGCCCGCACCCCGGCCATGATAATATTTTCCGTAGCCATGAACGGCAATTCCGCCCTCACGTGTGCCGCGATTACCTTCGGATACACCACCAGCCCCGCCGCCACGTTCTGCACGATCATCAACGCCCCATCGATTGCCATGAACGCTTCGGGCAGAGTTATCCGCCGATTGGCGGAGTCATCCAGCGTCCGCTCGAACATCTGTTCCGCAGCCGTAGCCGCCGGCGAGCTCGCCACGCTCAGCACATACCTCGCCAGCCCCGTCGCCCGCTCGCAGCGCATCGGATTCCGCTTATAAGCCATCGCCGAGCTGCCCACCTGCCTCTTTTCGAACGGTTCTTCAATCTCCTTCATACTCGCCAACAGCCGAACATCGTTACAAAACTTCTGCACACTCATCGCAATCCCCGCCAACGCATAGACCACCTGGGCATCCACCTTCCGCGGATACGTCTGCCCCGTCACTGCGTAGCAACTCTTGAACCCCATCTTCTTAGCCACCAGCTTTTCCAGCCGCTCCACCTTTTTATGATCCCCGTCGAACAACGCCAAAAAGCTCGCCTGCGTCCCCGTCGTGCCTTTAGTCCCTCTGAAGGCCAGCCTTTCCAGCCGCGTCTCAATCTCCGC
>DAOVKO010000006.1 GCA_030631725.1 Actinomycetes bacterium
CGAAATTGCTCCGGGGCAAATGCAGGTCTGGATGGTCCTGGGCGGCAAGGCCCATTGCCGCTACCAGGACACAAGCGTGCCCTTCGAGCGCGGTCAGACAGTGCTGCTGCCGGCCTGCTGGGGCGGATCAATCGAAACAGATGAGCAGATGTGCGTGCTGATCACGAAACCAGGCGTGAGGCTTGAGGGGTGAAGGGCGAGAAGATTGCGAATTGCGGATTGAAAAGCAAAACACGGAGAGGCAACCAGCAAGGTAAAAAGATGGTCCAGGCAAAAGGAGATTCAAAACCAGGTTCGGGGAAGGTGCGCCTGCAGAAGGTACTGGCTGCGTCGGGACTGGGCAGTCGCAGGGCTTGTGAGCAGATGATCCTTGAAGGGCTGGTCAGCGTAAACGGCCAAACAGTCAGCAAGTTGCCGGTCCTGGTCGACCCGAGGCGTGACAGGATAATCGTCGAGGGCCAACTCCTTCCCAGAGCGACCCGTGCGTCCAGAGCACAGACGGTCCGTCCTGCTAAGCTGGTGTACTATCTGCTGAACAAGCCCAAGGGTGTAATTTGCACCAACCGTGATCGGTCCGATCAACGAGAGGTGAACCCGAAAAGATGGCGGGCCATCGATCTGCTGCCCGAGGTAAGGCAGCGGCTGGTGAGCGTCGGTCGACTGGACGTGGCCTCGCGGGGGCTGCTGATCATGACTAATGATGGAGATTTGGTCAATCGGCTTACCCATCCTCGCTACGGGGTAAGCAAGACCTATCGGCTGCGGATAGACGGCTATCTGAAAAAGTCTGATATTGAACGGCTCAAAAAGGGACTATGGCTGGCCAAAGACAGGCCCGGTTCCAAAGACGCTCAGCCAGCCGGGGCCGCCAGCGTCAAAATAATTCACCGGGACCGCGGACGGACCATCCTGGAGGTTGTACTGCGGGAAGGGCGCAACCGCCAGATCCGGCGGATGATAGCTCGATTGGGCTACAAGGTCCGCGACCTGATAAGGATAAAAATCGGACAGCTCAGCATAAAGGCCTTGCCCACAGGAGCATATCGAAAGCTTACATCCAGGGAATTGGCCAGGCTCAAGTCGGCGGGTAATCAAAAACGCGAGAGTTCCCTGGACGGAAAGGCCAGGAAGAGCTAAGATACCTTCGTCGGCAAGCGTGTAGGTCCAGGCAGCACAGAGGCAGGCCCCCCAGTGGAACTTCACAGAAGCAAAACTCGATCTATCCGTGAATTCGAGAACTGGGCTCACAGCTACGATCATTCGATCCTGAATTCCCTGCTCTTTGAGCCTTCCTACAAGCTCATGTTCGGCGAGGTTTGTAAACGGGCCAAGCGAAAGAGCACGTTTCGGATGCTGGATATAGGCTGTGGGACGGGAACCTTTCTGGCTAAATGTTTGGCCAGCGGCTTGGACATGGAGGTCACGGGCCTGGACATAGCTTACAATATGATCCGGCAGGCCACGTACAAAGCGAAGCGGATCATCAGCAACGGTTCAGCCATGACCTTTATGGTCGGCGATGCCGAGCATCTGCCCTTCGAGTCCGGCTACTTCGATATGGTAACCTGCTCGAATTCCTTTCACCATTATCCGAACCAGTTGCAGGCTGTGCGGGAGATGAAGCGCGTGCTCAAGAGCAACGGGGAACTGCTGATTGTGGACGGGCACCGCGACGATCCGCTGGGATACCTGATCTTCGACGTGGCTGTAGATGCTGTGGAAAAACACGTCCACCACTGCTCCCGACGCCAATTTATAAAAATGTTCAAAGAGGCGGGATTCCAGAAGGTAACTCAACGGATGGCCGGCCTGTACATTCCTTTACTGGCAACACAGGGCCAGGCCTGAGCTGGAGCTGTAAAAGACCGTGGCATCTATGGAGTTACTATGCCCCGGACGAGCGTTCGCTGGACAGATAATGAGCAACTGAGCCTCGATTTGCCGGACCATTGGCAGGTTCTGGGGCGTTATGAGCCCCGAGCCACAACTGCGATAGAAGAGCTGCCCGCTCGCCTGGCGCAGATGCTCGAAGAACCCATAGAACGGCCTGCGTTTTCGAAAGTTTCGGCTGGGGCCCAAAAAGTAGCCCTGGTAATAGATGACTTGACTCGCCCGACACCGGCGGGGGAATTGCTGGGGCCGGTAGTGGCTGCGTTGGAAAAGGCGGGAATTTCCGATGAGCAGGTTACCGGCGTGGTAGCCACGGGCCTGCATCCGCCGATAAGCCGGGAACAGTTGCTCAGCAAGATAGGCGGCGAATTTGGGCGGCGATTCAAGTGGATTCAAAACGATTGCCGCGAGCTTGACAAATATGCGTACCTGGGCACAGTGCCGGAAGGAGCGTGGGCTCGACGGAAGATCTCAGCCTCGGGCGGGACCCGGACAACAAGAGGTCTGGATGTTTATGTGCTGAAGGAAGTGGCCCAGGCGGACCTGATTGTATTATTCGGCTCGGTGTCGCCGCATCTGCAGGCCGGCTTCGGGGGGGGATTCAAGCTTGTCGTTCCCGGATGCGCCCACTCGCGGACCATAGGTCGTCTGCATAAGATAGGCTTGAACGGGCAGGTGGCACGGCTGATCGGCCAGCAGCCCGCTGAAAACTGCATGCGCCGGGCAGTGGAGCAGGCGGGGCAGTTGCTGGGGGGCAAAGCGTTCTCGGTAAATACTTTACTGGACTCGTCGGGGCGGGTTTGCAGGCTGAGCGTCGGTGATCCTCAAGCGGTTCAAGAGCAGTTGTCGCTGGCCTGCGAGCAGAAGTGCGGGCTGGCAGTGGACCCCACGGCAGACGTGGCCATCGTCTCGGCCTTCCCGCGCGATTACGACCTGCTGCAGGGCCTTAAGTGCCTGGTCAATACGCGGATGGCTGCCAGGAAGGGGGGGATACTGATCGGGATGATGAATCTTCACTCGCTGGGGCACTTGAAGCTGAAGGTCTCTTTTGCGCTGCCGACGGGGCTGTTTGGGTGGTTGCTGGGGCTGATCAGTCCGGGCTCTGCCAGCGCTATGCTGGGCAGATTGGATAGAGAGCTTGACGCTGAAGCCAAGTTTTTCATACGATTGGCCGTGGAGACCCTAAGACGAAATCGGCTCCTGATCTATTGCCCGGAAATGGTCAGGGCAGCAGAGAAGCTTCCTTACGTCGAGATATTTGATGATCTGAACAGGCTTTGGGAGCGAACGGAGAAACTGCTGGGCAGGCCAAGGCAAGTGCGGGTGAACGTCTTTGCAGAGGGGGGAACCACCTATCCCAGGCTAAGGCACTGATAGCCTAAGAACTCGATCAGGCTCGGTTTGGCGGCAGGCGAGCCCCTCAGCCGACGACGAAGATAGGGTTGGTAAAGGCCCGGCGGGCATCGAGTGCGCTGACCTCGGCCCGCAGGTAGAATCGGCGGCCAGCAAAGCGTTCCCGATGAGTTAGGTGCAGCCGTTTTTGCTCGCGTCCGGCCAGGCGCTTAATGACCCGCCCATTTTTGATCAGCCGAAGCTGATAGATCCCGGCCGAATCAGCAGCAGCAATACGAAAAGTCAAAGTGCTTCCCCTGCGGGGACGAACAGTCTGGCCCATTTTGGCTCGGCCAGCGGAAATGGTAATCACCGGGGCATCTGAGACGAAGTAGCGGCCCTGGTGCAGAGCTTGCATGACAGAACGTTTGTTGGGCCGGTCGCAGAAAACGCCGTTCCAGACCGAGCCGACACCGTGAACCATATGGGCGTCGCTGTTTCCCATGGCGTAGACGATTTTGCCCTTGCAGAGCAGTCTATCCCAGAGCTGGACGCTTTGGGCGTCGGTGATATCCCAGCAGTCGAAAAACTGATTAGCCCCGTTCACAATCTCCATGTGAAAGGGATCAGCCAACTGGTAAAGCAGGTCGATCTGCTCGGGTATATATCTTGTGTTAGGGAACCAGCCGGTTGGATGGGGCACGAAAGTCAGGGCTTGGCTGGTTGTCCGGGCAGTGTAGAAATCTTTCAAGAAATCGCCACTGGGCTCAAAGGTCTTTTGGGTTCCGATGATGCCCAGATGGTGCGGGAACGCTGCGGGTTCCTGTCCCCACCAGACTCGCGAGAATTTGCGGCAATCGTACTTCTGATCGGTGGTGGCGTGGTCGGTTATAAAGATGAAATCCAGACCGGCGGCGTCGGCCGCTTCCTTAGCCTGGGCTACGGTGAACCTGCCGTCAGAGTAGTGTGTATGTATATGGCAATCGCCCCGGTAGAACCCTAAACCCAGCAGCTTCTTGCTGGCGGCAATACGCTTGGCGTGCCGCCGATACCAAGAATCGGCACAGAGGCGTGAATAGGCGTCGCTAGCCAGGTACAACTCGGTTCCTTCAAGTCTTGACTTTAGGCGTTTAGCTCGCGAACGGGCAGCTTTTCGTGCGGACATGCGGATACTCCCTGGGCTACGCTGCCCAGACAATAACTCAACAAAGTTCAGCCTTTGTAACATCTGGAAAGGAAGAAGGAAACAGTATTCTGGACTCAATGGCCAGCCAGCGACAGGCTTGCCAGAAACCCCGATTGAGCGTATGATAAGCATCCAGTTAAAGGAGCGGTGATGAGCCTGCAAATAATTGACATGCGCACGCCGGACGGTCCCGGGCAGCTTCGTAGCTTGTATCAGAGGCTGCACTTGATCCGTTTCCGGGATGAGACTGACCAAACTCGGCTGGTACTTGAGATTATTAAAGATGTTGCCGGTAACCGGGACACTGCGGTTATTAAATATACCAAGATGTTCGACAAACTGGAACTCACGTCAAAGACTCTCAGAGTAAGCGACAGAGAACTGAAGGCGGCCAGAAAGAATGCTGATCCTCGATTCATGGAGGCCATGCGACGGGCAATTGAGAATGTTCGCAGCTATCAAAAAAAGTTAACCATACCTCAGTCCAGCGTATGGCAAGATCAGGGTATTCAGTTGGGCATACTTTGGGAAGCTATCGAACGGGTGGGGGTTTATGCCCCCGGCGGTAAGGCGGTATATCCGTCGAGCGTAGTAATGGCAGTAGTGCCGGCCCAGGTGGCGGGGGTCAAAGAAATAGCGGTCTGCTGCTCTCCGGGTTTGGCTGGGAAGGTGGATACAAACATGCTGGCCATCTGCGCGGAGCTTGGCATCAGCGAGGTTTATCAGATTGGCGGTGCCCAGGCGATCGCGGCTATGGCCTTTGGAACTGAGACAATCAAATCCGTGGGCAAGATTGTCGGGCCGGGGAATCTCTACGTGCAGTTGGCCAAGAAGGCTCTCTACGGCCAAATCGATATCGACAGTTTCGCCGGGCCCAGCGAGGTTTTAATAATTGCAGATGAAACAGCCCCGGCGGATTATATTGCCGCCGATTTATTGGCCCAAGCTGAGCACGATCCAGGCATTGCCTTTCTGGTAACGAGCAGTAAGAAATTGGCTGATGAAGTAGTCGAAGCTGTGGAAAAAGAGTTGCAAACGGCTGGACGAGCTGAGGCTATTGGCGAGTCGCTGGAAAAGTTCTCGGCAGTCCTGTGGGTAGCTGACATGGATGAGGCTATCAAAGAAGCTAATGCTTTTGCGCCGGAGCACTTGCAGGTTATGGTGGCTGATCCGGAGAAGGTGGTGGGGCAGATAAAAAATGCTGGGGCTATCTTTGTCGGCAAGTACAGTCCGGTTGCGTTGGGTGATTACTATGCGGGGCCCTCGCACGTACTGCCGACTGCTGGGACGGCCAGGGCTTTTAGCGGCTTGAGCGTGTATGATTTCCTCAAGCGGACGAGCCTGATAAGCTATGATGAAGGGGCACTGGGCAAGGCGGCGGCGGACGTGCAGGTGTTGGCCAAGGTTGAGGGTTTGGACATGCACGGGAGATCGGTATCCGTGCGATTAGAGAAGAAGCAGCAATGAGCTACTTTCGGGAAAACATAGAACGGATGGTCGGCTACGTGCCGGGTGAGCAGCCGACGGATCCGAAGGTAGTCAAGCTCAATACCAACGAGAATCCCTATCCGCCCAGCGAGCGGGTCCTGGCAACTCTGGCGAGTGTGAACGCCGAGCAATTGCGCCGTTATCCAGATCCGACGGCGGTGATGTTCCGCGAAACAGCGGCTAATGTCCTGGGATTTTCGCCGGAACAGATTATCTGCGGCAACGGCTCGGACGAGCTGCTGAACATAGCCACGCGAGCGTTCGTGGGCCCGCAAGGGTTGATGGCCTATCCGGTGCCGACATATTCGCTGTATCGTACGCTGGCCCACATTGAGGATGCGGGGTTTGTGGAGATACCTTTTGGGCCCGACTGGAGCTTGCCGGAGGAGCTTTACTCTACGGGTGCAAAGCTGACCCTGCTGTGCAATCCCAACGCGCCGAGCGGGACGATGATAGAAACGGACGAAGTATCTCACTTGGCCAAGAAACTCGACGGCGTATTGATTATGGACGAGGCCTACGTGGACTTTGCCGACAATAATTGTCTCGAGTTGGTCGATAAGCACAAGAACGTGCTGATTCTGCGGACGTTATCTAAGGGATATTCGCTGGCGGGGCTGCGTTTCGGTTATGGAATTGGAAATCGCAAGCTGATAGCCGGTCTGAACAAGGTCAAGGACAGCTATAACTGCGATGCCCTCAGCGTGCTGTTAGCCACCGAGGCTATCAGCGACCAGGAGGTCATGCGGGAAAACGCTCGCAAGGTCCGGGATGAACGGGAGCGGCTGAGTGAGCGGCTGCAGGCGGTGGGCTTTGAGGTGCCCGAGAGCCAGGCGAATTTTCTTTTGGCCCGGATGCCCGCCGGATGCGCTTTGACCGCCAAGCAGTTGTACAAGCAGCTCAAGGAGCGGGACGTGTGTGTGCGCTACATGGAGCAAACCCACCTGGCGGACTGCGTACGAATCACGGTGGGCAGGCCGGAGCAAAACGAAACGCTGTTGCAGATGATGCGGCAAGTGGGAGTCGAAATCTAGAGTGAATAATCGAAAGGTAAGACTATGGCTGAAAGAAAAGCCCAAGTCTCGCGGAAGACCACAGAGACGAAGATCGAGCTGAGCATGAGCCTCGACGGTACCGGCAAGTCGCAGGTGTCCGTCGGCGTGGGGTTTTTGGACCACATGCTGGAGCTTTTGGCCAAGCATGGCCTTTTTGACCTGGTGGTTCAAGGCAGCGGGGACGTCCAGGTCGATGCCCACCATACGGTCGAGGATGTGGGCATATGTCTGGGCGAGGCTATCAAGAAGGCCCTGGGCGATAAGAAGGGGATAACCCGCTTCGGGCAGGCCTGTGTGCCGATGGACGAGGCCCTGGCCCAGGTGGTGGTGGATATCAGCGGGCGAGGGCACTGTGAGTGCAGGATGGATGTGGTGCACGGTCTGAGCTATCTCCGCGGAGCGGTGCAGACCACCATAGAAGCGGTGACTAAAAAAGACGTAACCTTGGAACATGCAGTCGATCAGTTGATGGAGCACTCTGACGAACGGGCCCTGCTGGAGGAATTCGCCCGTGCCCTGGCGGTGAATGCGGGGATGACCCTGCATATAAACGTGCCCTACGGCAAGAACGCTCATCACGTGGTCGAGGCGGTATTCAAGGCCCTGGGCAGGGCTCTGCGCCAGGCGGTCCAGCTGGACCCGCGGCAAAAGGGCCTGCCCTCGACTAAAGGCGTGCTCTGAGAAAACCATTTCGGCGGATCAAATCGATGGCCAACATAACCCGCGTGGGAATCGGATTCGACATACACCGGCTGGTAAGCGGAAGGCCGCTGTGGCTGGCCGGTGTGCAAATCGAATTTGCCAAGGGTCTGCTGGGCCATTCCGACGGCGACGTGATCCTCCACGCAGTAGCAGAGGCGGTGGCTGGGGCCGCGGGCCTGCCAGACATAGGCGAGCAGTTCCCGGATGATCTTGCAGCCACGGAAGGAATCGACTCGAAGATAATCGTCGAGAAGATTCTCCGTGGGGCTGCCGATAAGGGCTTTAGAATTATCAATCTGGACGCAGTAGTCCAGGCGGAAGAACCGAAGATATCCGAACACAAACAGCAGATGCGGGAGTCGTTGGCCCGGATGCTGAAAGTGGACGTCGAAGTGGTCAACCTCAAGGGGCGCACCGCTGAGGGCCTCGGCGATATCGGCAAGGCCGAGGCCATCGCCTGCACGGCAATCGTAGGACTGGGACCGAAAAGCGAAAGAAGAGCGTAGAGCGTGGAGTGTTGAGCGTGGGATTGCGGATCTATAACACCTTGAGTAGAAGGAAGGAGGCGTTCGAGCCGCTCGTGCCGGGTGAGGTAAGCATATACCTCTGCGGGCCGACGGTTTATAAGGAAAGTCATATCGGGCACCTGGTCGGGCCGATCATCTTCGACGCCTTCAAACGCTACCTGGAGAAGTGCAAAGGCTTCAAGGTGAAACTGGTGGTCAACATTACCGACGTGGAAGATAAACTGATAAGCCAGGCCAAGGTTGAAGGGGTGGCCATCGATGATCTGGCGGAGCGGATTACCCAGATGTACTTCGACAGCCTGCGCGAGTTGGGGGCCTTTGAATGTGTGGATGAATTTCCGCGGGCTACGGGCAACATTGCAGAGATTATCAAAATCGTCCAGGGGCTAGTGGATAAGGGCTTGGCTTACGTGGTGGACTCCGACGTTTATTTCGAGGTGGCCAAGTTTGACGGCTACGGCAAGCTCTCCGGACGAAAGCTCGAAGATCAGTTGGCCGGTACACGGCAGTTGCAGGGCAAGGCCAAATCACCCGGTGATTTTGCCCTGTGGAAAGAATCCAAGGAGGATGAGCCGGGCTGGGATTCGCCCTGGGGCCGGGGTCGGCCGGGCTGGCACATAGAGTGCTCAGCCATGAGCATGAAGTATCTGGGCCAGACCATAGATATCCACGGCGGAGGGCGGGATTTGATCTTTCCGCACCATGAAAATGAAATAGCCCAGTCGGAGGCCTACACCGGCAAACCCTTCGTCCGCTACTGGATGCACAACGGGCTGACGCGGATATCGACCAAGGCGGCCGGGGGGGCTTGGCAAAAGATGAGTAAATCCGTGGGCAATATTATGCCCATCAGCGAAGCGCTCAGTGAATATGACGGCGAAACGGTGCGTTTCTTCGTACTCAATACGCACTATCGCCGACCAATCCCCTATTCGAATGAAGGGCTGGCCAATGCAGCCAAGGCCCTGGGGCTTTTCCGCGCCCTTTTCAGTGTGGTCGAGCACATGACCAGCAAGGACCCGTACAATCTGGCTAAACCGGCCGAGAAGCCGCCGCCGGAGTTGAGTGATTTCGGCAAGAAATGCCTTGAACACAAGCAGCGCTTCTTGGAGCATCTAGACGACGACTTCAACACGGCTGGGGCAATCGGCGTACTGTTCGATTTGGTGCGCAAGACGCGGAATCTAGCCGCGCAGTCAGTTGTAACTGATCAGGGCCTGCTCTGGGCCACCAGCTTGATAATTTACCTGGGTAAGTTGCTGGGCCTGTTCCAATCTCGGCCTGTCGCAGCCAAAACAATTGACCAGGTCGACGGAAAGCTCATAGAGCAGTTAATTGAGCAGCGCAACGCAGCTCGCAAACAGAAGGACTTTGCCACTGCTGACAGCATTCGTCATAATCTTTCCCATATGGGCATAACCTTGGAAGATTTGCCGGGCGGCAAAACAATTTGGCATGAAAAACAGCAGTCAATGGAGGGAGAAGACGCGTGAGGATTGTGGGCATAGATCCTGGGCTGGAGGTAACGGGATACGCGGTGCTGGATTGTGCCGACGGAGATGTGAGTATAGTCGATGCGGGGATAATCAAAACGAACCGCAGGCATGAGTTGGCTAAGCGGCTGGTGATTCTGTCGAAGGAGCTGGGCGAGCTGCTGGCTGAGCACGAGCCGGAGGTGATGGCTGTGGAGGAATTGTATTCGCACTACCGCTTTCCGCGGACGAGCATCCTGATGGGGCACGCCAGGGGGGTGATCCTGGAGGCGGCGGGGAAGGCGAATGTGAAAGTGATGGCCTACTCGGCTACGCGGGTGAAAAAAAGTATTACCGGCAACGGGCGAGCAAGCAAGGAACAGGTCCAAAGAGCGGTCAAAGCGGTATTGGGCTTGAGCAAAATCCCTCGGCCGGCGGATGTGGCCGACGCCCTGGCCATCGGCCTCTGCTGTGTGAGTGAGGTTGATAGTTCGGCCTTGGGTCGAATAATGGTGAAACAATGATAGCTAAGATCAGCGGGACATTGGCGGAAGTGGCCAAGGCGGCGGTGCTCATAGAGGTCGGCGAGATCGGCTATGAGGTGATGGTGCCCGGATATGCCCTGGAACTCTTGGCCAGCAAGACGGGGCAGCAGGTCTCGCTTTACACGTTGGAATACCTCGAGGGCAGCTTAGCCACCGGCGGCAATCTGGTGCCCAGGCTGATTGGTTTTATGCACAGCGAGGAGCGAGCCTTCTTCGAACGCTTCACATCGGTCAAGGGAGTGGGGATGCGCAAGGCCCTGAAGGCTTTGAGTATGCCGATCAGCCGGGTGGCCTCAGCGATCGAGGCCAAGGATACCAAGCTGTTGCAGAGTATGCCGGGCGTGGGCCGACGGCTGGCCGATCAGATGGTGGCGGAATTGGCCGGCAAGATGGATGAGTTCGCCTTGGCGGCCGCGGCCCAGCGCGGCGATGCCAGCGGTTGGAAGCAGGGACACAGCGAAGCCCTGGAGATCCTGCTGCAATTGGGTGAGCGGCGCAGCGACGCCCAGGAGCTGATCGAAAGAGTCCGGCAGGTTGATCCGCAAATGGACAAGGCTGAGGAAATCGTCCAAGCGGTGTATCGCCTCAAAGCCGGAGCGCCTGCTAGCCGATCCGGTCAATAGAAACAGCAAAGGACAAATAACGTGGCGCGAGAACGAATAATCGATGCCAACAGCAGCGGGGAGGCGGAGGATAATTACAATCTTTCTCTGCGTCCGGGGAGTCTGGATGAGTGCATAGGGCAGAAGGAGCTTTTGAATCGGCTGGTGATTGCCATCCGTGCTGCTCGCCAGCGGAAGGAGCCTTTGGATCATGTTCTACTGCACGGCCCGCCGGGGCTGGGCAAGACGACGCTGGCTCACGTAATTGCCCACGAGATGGGGGCCAGGCTGCGACAGACTTCCGGGCCGGCGTTGGCTAAGCCCAGCGATCTGGTGGGGATGCTGACCAATCTGCAAAGATGCGACGTGGTGTTTATCGATGAGATCCACCGGCTGCCAGCTATCGTGGAGGAATTTATCTACCCAGCGATGGAGGACTTCCGGGTGGACTTTACGGTGGATAGCGGGATGCACGCTCGGACGATTAATTTGCCGCTAAAGCCGTTCACCCTGATCGGAGCGACGACGCGGGCGGGGCTGTTGACGGCTCCGCTGCGGGCGCGATTTGGCATTGTGCATCATCTGGAGTTTTGGCCCACCGAGGACCTGCTCGAACGGGCTCGGCGGACGGCCAATATGCTGGGCATAAAGTACGAGGAGAAGGCCTTAGCTATGCTGGCGGGGCGCTCGCGGGGCACGCCGAGGATAACCAATCGGCTGCTGCGGCGAGTGCGGGACTTTGCCCAGATAAAGGCTGACGGCAAGCTGAGCGAGCCAGCAGTGGCTGATGCTTTGGAGTTGGAGGGGATTGACGAGCAGGGGCTGGATAAGCTGGATCATGCCTTCCTGCGATCGCTGATTGAGACGCACAAAGGCGGGCCAGCCGGCATCGAAGCCATAGCCGCCACGCTCGGCGAGGAGCGCGACACACTCGAAGACGTGATTGAACCCTTCCTGCTGCAAAGGGGCCTGGTGGCTCGGACCAGGCGCGGGCGAGTGGCTACCGCCGCCGCTTATAAGCATTTGGGCCTGAAAGAGCCCAGTACAGATAGCAGCCGCGAATCAAACTTGTTTTAGGGCTTCCGGACATGGCCAATCAATACGATAAGAAGTATGCACAAAAAACTTATTATTGGGGAAAGCGACCATCGTCGTTCTGCTTGAAAGTACTTGAACTGCTCCCCCCTGACCAGCCACGCAAGCTCATTGACATTGGCTGTGGCGAAGGCAGACAAGCGGTGTTTTTCGCGAGAAACGGGTACGAGGTCACCGCCTTTGATCTTTCCCCCCAGGGAGTTGACAAGACCTGCAAATTGGCTGATGAGGCAGGAGTATCCGTTCGAGCCTTTGAAGCTGATATGCGTGAGTATCGCCTGACGGAGACTTTCGACATCGTCTTTTGCCACGGAGGAGTGCATTACATCCCGGAGAAACTTCGGACTGCTGTTTTGGACAATTACAAGCAGTTTACCACTAAGGGAGGACTGAACGTCCTTTCGACCTTCGTCAAAAAGCCTTTTATTGCCAAAGCACCTGATGCCCAATCTACGGCCCATAAATGGGTTTCCGGTGAGTTGTTCATGCATTACCACAATTGGCGTTTGGAATTCTGCACCGAGACGATATTCGATTGCATGTCGAGCGGTGTGCCGCACCAGCATACTATGGACTTGATGATTGCCCGCAAGGTCTGACCAGCAGATTCACCGTGGGCACTTATTGACAGAGCAGTTTGACCGGATTATAAGCCCTAACGCTGCTGGTGCCGCAGGTGCATCCCGTTGTCAGGCTTTTTGCTCTTGGCTGTGAATAATCTTGGCCAAAGCACGCAGTGACTGATTCACGGACTTCTTGTCCGGAAAAACCTTGGCTACGTCAGGGTCGAGAACAATAACGTTAGAGCCTTGCTTGTAGCGCTTTGCATATTTGCCTCTGACCCCTGAGCTGAAGTCATACTCGTCTAGCATTTCTTGGTCATGTTTTTTCTTACGTACCCTCTTCATAAGTTTGCGTTTGAGGACGTGCAGGACGTCGTCCGCGTCCAGAAAAAAGTATTACTGCCCCTATTTTTCTATGCGGCGTGGACTGTGTCTGTGGTCGCGCTGGGATTAGGTACCGCTTCGCCATGGCGCCGGAGCGAGTCGATGTGCAGCCTAACCGCTTCTTTGATCAACTCCTTGGCCTCTTCGAGCGTATCTCCGCAGGACACACAGCCGGGCAAATCCGGCACATAAGCCGAGTAGCTTCCGTCATTAGCCTTTTCGATTACGATCACATAATCCATAATACACCTCACTTCAAGCCTGCCTGTTTGAGGATGCTGTTGAGCGTACCGGGCGGCACCTCTTTGGCAAGTTTTCCCCCTGCGGGAACGGTCACGGTGCCGGGTTTGGTCCGATGGCGAAACTGCATATGACTGCCGATTGTCCGTTCAACATACCACCCCTCCGCCTCAATCCGTTTGATCACATCGCGATACTTCATTCCGCCACCTACGCATATTCTTACCAGACAGGCTGTCTAGATCAAGAAAAAAACGGATAGTATTTGGAATTACGAACCATAATGCTGGCGGTGCAGCACGTCTTTGAGCTTGCGCTTGGGCACGTGCAGCACGTCGTTGTCGTCGAGGTAATAGGCGATGTCGTCGTCGGTATCTTCGGCCAGGGGCGATTCATCGGGGAAGCCGAAGGCAACCACCGAATCTATGGGACAGTGGTCGGGGATGCTGAGGACCGCGGCTAATTCTTTGCGCTGGACAGAGCCGATCCAGCAGGAGCCGAGGCTGGCTTCGACGGCAGTGAGGAGCATGTTCTCGATAGCCGCGGCCGCATCGGCGGTGGCTGTGGCTGGCCCCCGCTGAGAATTGAGCAGAACGACGACCCAGGCAGTCGGTTGCTCAGCCGGCTGGGGAGTGCGCCTAGGAGTTACCCGGCCGGCCCAGGCGGTGGTGGCAAAGACCTGGCGGCAAAGGGCGGGCTCAGTAACCAAAATGAATTCGACCGGCTGACAATTGGCACCGGAGGGGGCCAATCGGCCGGCGTTGACGATCCGCTCGAGAACGGCCGGCTCGATGGGCTTCTGCTGGAAACGGCGAATAGTACGGCGAGTAGTGATAGCCTTATGGACGTCCATAGTCTCCTATCCCCTTGAGTTGCGATTATTCACTTAGTCATACGCTGTATTAACGTCTTTTGGAAAGAAAAACCAATCCAAGCAGCGAGCCAACGCAAAGCACAAATCCAGGAATAACAATCGCCTTTTTAGCCGAGACCACGTTCCTTCGAACCTTAATCATCATGCTGGCCACGATATTAGGATTGCTTTCTTCTTTAATATCCAATACATAGTCGCCGGCTTCTGTTACCGAGAACGTCTGAAGCCGTTGCGACGTGCTGGAAAAAGTGAGTTTACTGCCTATTGTAAATTTCTTTCTGTCCTTTTTGGACGTGTCCGGGGGAGAAATCCACACATCTTTTGTCCAGATCAACTCATCTGCCGATCTAAACTCCGCAGCATACCTCGCTCTTTCCAGCCTGCTTGCGACCCTTATTGAACCCACGGTCTTGGCCGTTAGGTTGATAGCTATGGGATTCATCTCTGGAGAAAGCCGCATGGTGATCGGAGTCTGCCATTGCGTTTGACCACTACTCGTTGATTCTACGCCTCCCACCGATATTCTTGTTATGTCCTTTTCAAATACGGGGTATTTCCCGACCTCAGCCCCGCTGAAAAAGTAGCAGTAAACCAGATAACCCGGACCAATTAACAGACCAACAACAAAAACAATGGCCAGTATTGCCAAATATGTCTTTCCCATTTGCTTCATGCCTCCCATCTAAGTGTGTTAGTAAACAGCATATTTGTTCCAACATTTTTTAGCACGTAACATCTCCATAATAGCCCGCCCCATCGGCTTTGTCAAGCGGTGCTATATGAGTGGGAGGAAATCCTTTAGCGGGCGAAGATTTCCACAATTCGGCATGACTGAATCTATACCTTGCTGTTTAATAGTCTAGCAAGTAGTGATGGCTTGGTAAACGTCCATGATCGCTCCTTGCAAAAAGATAGACGCCAATAACGCTGGGTATTCTAACTCCAAACCCAGGAAATTTCAGTCTCGAACCGGACGGTGCTGAATTCAAGACTTTATAGGCCCGGCCTGATCTGGGGGTAGCTGGCCCTTGAGTGGGAACAATCCGGACAAAAAACTTAAATTGCTGGAAACAAAAAGGGCCTCTGCTGCGTCTATATAGGTAGAGGAGGGTTTAGCCCGCGGTGGCCCTGTTGCCATAACATCCTGTAACAGCACCACTTACGCTAGAAACGCTGTTGTGCTCGGATGTAATCTCAGCCTTGACAGCCGGGCCGATGCTCGATATACTGTAAGTTCACTCCCACACGACGGTTGCTTTTGTCTCCTACGAGTTCACAAGCTTTCCGGTAAGGGGATACGATGCCCAGGGAAGAAACTACTCACTCGGCGGAGGGCCACAAGCCCTTGGGGCAGGTCCTCTTAGAGAAGGGCGAACTGACTCAAGCCCAGCTCGACGAGGCCCTGACCCTGCAGCAACGGTCCACAGAGCGGTTGGGGCAGCTTCTAAGCCGCCTCGGGCATGTCGATGCTCAGACGGTGCGTGAGGCCCTGGTCAGCCAGGCCGGCCTAGCCCGGTTGGACATAGACAACTGCGAAATTGATCCCGACGCCGTCGCCGCTCTGCCGGCCGAGGTCGCCTTCCATCACAAGGTCCTGCCTATTTCCACGCACAACCGCACGCTCTCAGTGGCCATGGCCGACCCCTTCGACAGTGCGGCCCTGGAGTTGCTGCGGGTTTTGACCGGCCTGCGGATCCAGCGCTATTACTGTCCCGAGGCGGAGCTGCTGGAAGTCAGTCGACGCGTCTACGGCTCGAACGTCGCCCGCATGATAGCCGACCTGGACGTCCCCACTCTCGGAGCAGATACCGACGAGGAGCAGTTCACTCAGCATCTTCACGAGATGGCCAAAGAGCCGTCAATCGTCAATCTGGTTAATCTGGTAATCCTCGAGGCCATCGAGGCCCGGGCCAGTGATATCCACGTCGAGCCCTTCGAAAAAGACATCAAGGTCAAGTACCGCATCGACGGCATTCTTCACGAGATGTCACCGCCGCCTAAGCGGCTTCAGCCGGCCATGGTCTCCCGCATCAAAATCATGGCCGGTATGAACATTGCCGAACGTTTCGTCCCCCAGGACGGGCACATTACCTTCGACACGGCCAGGGGAAAGATAGACCTGCGTGTGGCTACGGTCCCCACCGTCTTCGGGGAATGCGTAGTTATGCGCATCCTGGACCGGGCCACCGCCCTGATCGAAATGGGACGCCTGGGGCTCAACCAAACCTGCTTGAAGCAGTTGGCGTATCTACTGTATCGCCCCCATGGCATAATCCTGGTTACCGGCCCGACCGGCAGCGGAAAGACCACCACTCTTTATGCCGCACTTAACAAAATCTACACTCCCGGAAAAAAGATCATCACTATCGAAGACCCTGTGGAGTACCAGCTCGACGGGATCAACCAGATCCCGGTCAATCGTAAGCGGGGATTGACTTTCGCCAACGGGCTGCGGGCCATCGTCCGCCAGGACCCTGACATCATCATGGTGGGCGAGATTCGCGACCGCGAGACAGCCGACATCGCCATCCGCAGCGCCCTGACCGGCCACCTGGTCTTCTCCACACTGCACACCAATGACGCTCCCGGGGCCGTGACCCGCCTGTTGGACATGGGCGTCGAAGCCTACCTGTTGGCCTCTTCCCTCGAAGCCGTCCTCGCCCAGCGACTCGTGCGGACTATTTGCCCCCACTGCAAGGAGGCCCATCAGCCTGGGCCGGAGATTCTCCAGCGGATCGGCCCAAACCACGCAAACGAAAACGGCGGAAAATTCTTTCGCGGAAAAAGCTGTAGAAACTGCCGTCAGACCGGATACATCGGACGCCTGGGCATTTTTGAATTACTTCGGGTTACGCCGGCTGTGCGCCAAGCCATTACCCGCCAGGCCACAGCCGCTGAAATCGCCGCTGCTGCACCCGATGATCATCACCCCATGCGCGAAGACGGATTTCGCAAAGCTGCCGAGGGAATCACCACCCTCGACGAGGTCCTGCGTGTTACCCAGGATACCCAGACCGAAGAAGCGTTGAGTTAAGAAAGGCACAAAGGCACAGCTCGTGCTACGTAGCGAGCTACTTCGCAGAGTAGCAAGGGGCAAAGGCACAGAGAAAGACTTGAGGCCAGAATCATTAGTCATTGGTCATTTGTTATTTGCCCTGAACCCTCGGGTTCTTCAAAATAACAAATGGCTAATAGCTAATGACTAATAACCAATGATCAGTCCTTCGTGGTGAAAAAAACATGCCCAGCTTTCAGTACAGTGCCCTGGACGCAAACGGCCAGAGCCTCTCCGGCCGGATTGACGCTGCCGGTCGGGCGGAGGCCATCACCAGCCTCGTCAAGCAGGACATATACGTTACCCAGATCGACAGCCCCGACAAAAAGGCCCAAACCGCTGCCGCCTCGCCCGGGCTCAGATGGTCTCGACGCGTACCGTTACGGCTCAAGTCCTCCATGCTCCGCCAGTTGGCCACCGCCTTACAGGCCGGCCTGCCCCTGCTGTCGGCCTTACAGGTCGTACACAAGCAAGCCCAAAACCAAGCTCTGCGTGCTCTGTTAGCTGACCTGGCCGAACGCGTCCAGTCCGGTGAAGCATTCTCCCAGGCCATGGCTCAGCACGCCCGCGATTTCTCGCCCCTGGAAACCAGCATGGTCCGCGTCGGCGAGACCGCCGGCGTCCTCGATCAGGTTATGGGCTATCTGTCCGAATTCGCCGAGCACGACCTCGATATACGTGAAAAGATTCGCTCCGCCGCGGCCTATCCCCTCTTTGTCCTGGGCGTGGCGGCCATCTCAGTGGTCATCATCGTCACCTTCATTCTCCCCGGAGTTATCTCCAGCATAACTGAAAGTATCGGCCAAGCCGCCCTGCCCATGCCCACACAGATACTGATGGGCGTCAGCAACTTTTTGAGGGACTTCGGCTGGTTAGTGCTCATTGCCCTAGCCCTGGGCATCTGGGGCTTTCGCGCTTGGCTGGCCAAACCCGAGGGTCGTCTAGCCTTCGACACCTTCAAGTTGCGCATCCCTGTGCTCGGCACGGCCATCCGCCGCATCGCCGTCGGCAGGTTCGCCCGCACCCTGGGCACGCTGAGCAAGTCGGGCATCCCAATCCTCGACGCCTTGCGAGTTCTGCGAGACACGCTGGGTAACGAGGCCTTGGCCCAAAAAATCGACCAGGCCGCCGCCGGAATTACTCAGGGCCAATCCGTGGCTGAGCCCTTGGCCCAAACCGGCGAATTCCCGCCGCTGCTCATCCAGGTAATCGCCATGGGCGAGCAGACGGGTAAGCTCGACGAGCTGCTGCTGCAGACGGCCGATGCCTACGAAAAAGAAACTTCCGCCGCCATCGGGCGAGTGATGACTATTCTGCCGGCGGTGTTTATCGTGCTGCTGGCTCTGCTGGTGGCCTTCATCCTCGTAGCTGTACTCTTGCCGATCATCACTATGCAAACCTCCCTGCCCGGCATGTGAGCGGACCAGACACCTATGTAAAAGGAAAAAACCATGAACAACAGAACACGCAGACGAAATCGCCAGGCCTTTACCATCGTGGAAATCCTGGTGGTGGTGATCATCATCGCGGTTCTGGCCACTATGATCGTGCCCAAATTCCTTGGGCGCGTGGGTCAGAGCAAGCAAGCCGTGGCCAAAATAAATATAGGCGAAATCGAAAAAGCAATCGAGATATTCAGCTACGATTACGAACGGTGGCCGCTGAACCTCGATGAACTTGTGAACCGCCCAGCCGACATCGACGAAGCAAAGTGGAACCCGCCCACCATCAGAGCCAAAAACCTGCTGGACCCCTGGGAGCGGCAGTTCCTCTACAGACAGCCGGGCGAGCACGGAATCTACGATATTTATACCCATGGAAAGGACGGTCAAGAAGGTGGTGAGGGTGAAGACGCGGACATTGGCAACTGGCAATAGGGGCTTTACGCTCGTTGAAATCATAGTGGTGGTGGTCATCATTTCTGTCCTGGCTACTATGATCGTGCCCGGTATGTACGCCGGGAGGAGCTCGGCCCAACTGCGGGGCTCGGCCCGGCAGCTACTGGTAGCTGCTCAGTACGCCCGGGACTTCGCCACCACCCGCCGCTGCAAGTGCCGACTGATGATCGACCTTGATAAGCAACAATACGCCTTGGCCTTCCAGCAGGACCCCCAGCGCAACCCCAGCGAGTTTGTCCGGCTGAGTACCGCCCTGGGCAGAGTCCAACGGCTGGCGGATGGGCTGCGCTTCGGGCAAGTGCGGATAGAGCCGCGAGAAGGCTACGACCAGCCGCCCGAAAGAATTGATTACATCACCTTTGATCCCAGCGGGCAGGCCGACGCCGCAGTGCTGGAAATTACCAACGGCGAGCAAACCTACTCAGTTTTGATTGTGCCGTATACCGGCTATGCAAAACTCATTGAGGGAACCACTAGTGAATTGCCCAACGACCGCCTGGACCTCGACATCTAGGCCCACAAGCGAACGTACCGCTGGCTTCACGCTCGTGGAAGTATTGGTCGCCGGGGTGATTCTGGCCCTTTCGGCTGGAGCCCTGGGCTTGACTATTTCCAACTGCATGCGTTCGCTGACCCTGGCCAGAGATTATCAACAAGCTGCCGAGCTGCTCGATAAAACCTTCACCAAGATCGACCTGATCGGCCCAGCCCGGATACACTATGAAGGGCCCAGCGAAGGGCTCTTCGACGAGGCCCGGCACAAAAGGTTCGCCTGGCAGGCAAAGATTGAGCCCCGCCTGGAAGGCCACCTCTACGAAGTAACCGTGCGCATCCTCTGGGAAACCCCCAGCGGCAAGGGGCGATTCAAAGAAGCTCAGACATTGCTGAACGACCCGCCCGATTCCAGGCCCAGCGAACTTTTTTGGGAAGACCTATGACCGCCAGACGCCAACAAGCCGGCCTGACTCTCGTTGAGCTGATCGTGGCCACTACGCTGACCACGCTGGTTGCCGGCTCGACCGTGGGCATCCTGCGCAGCACGGCCGCGGCTAGAAACCGCGCCCAGAGCCAGCTCGCCCTGCAGCAGCAGGCTCGGGCCGCCGTGCTGGCCATAGCCAC
>DAOVKO010000113.1 GCA_030631725.1 Actinomycetes bacterium
CAGGCCCGCCCTGCCACGTAATCCGAATCATCTGCGCAGTGAACTACCACAAACTGTCCAGGCCCAGCTCCGGCGAACCCCGCTACTTCCAGCTCGATCCACAGGAACTGCTGGGAAAGCTCCCGCCTGTTCACCACCCGCCCCCGGTATTGTCTGCCTGGGCGTTCAGCCCCTACAGCTTTCCTGCCATTTCTCGCCGGATTCTCTCGTAGCTGTTCCATACAATAAGTTCCCAGGTCATTATACTGCCTCTACCACCCGCCTGCCAAAAAAAGATGCCGAGTCCCTGTTATGCTCCAATTAAACAGGGTTGCTCGGCATCAGCATTAGAAGAACGACACCTCGACTTCACAGGTGTCTTCACTAGGTCTAGATTTGCAGGTCCTCCAGCAACCGTTCTACCGCAATATCCATTTTCTCCGGGGTGATATATGTCCCCGCCTCAATCTGGGCCCTGACCTGAGCTATCTTCTCAGCTCGCACCTCCGGTAGCAACGAAACCTCGCTCATCAGTCGAGCGATCTGAGAGATCTCCACCCGGTCCACTGGAATACTGTTGGGGATGGCCCCGCCCGGTTTTACGCCGTCCAGTCTCGGCCCGCTTATCGGCTGCATTCCACCTGGAGCTTGTATTGGTCCAACATTCACCATTTCAGATGTCCTTGTCCTTTTGGAGAGGAATTACTGTCAAGGCACCTCCCCAAGATGTTGTATAGCCCTCGGAAAACAAGCATCCATGCACGCGGCCTTTTCAGTATTGCTAGGCAGCTTACTTCCCTGCTTGCCTGTTGTTCTTATCGACCGCTGGGCCTTGATATCTTGAGAACTGCCGCCCAAAATCCCCAATTACGCAGGCCCCTTCCAATAAAGGACTTACCTTGGCCAGGGGCGATAGAAAGCAAAATTATCGAAAAAAAATTCTCCCCAAACAGACATCAGAAAATACCCTATTTTACCTAAATTGCCCTATATAACAAATGACCACAACCTGTTGGGGTCCGAATAACTACATATTGTGTTACGTCCCCCAAAGTTACCGGACCGAACCGAACGATCGAATCTGCCTTGCCTGACCTATCGGCCCCGGCAGACACCCTTGTCTTTGGCCGCTGGTCGGTGTAGATTGGCCGAGCTCGGGGTCAGAACTCTCCTGGCAGGTTTAGAAAATGCTCGCTGCGTTCACATCTTTCTCCTTCCAGAACTGGTACGCCGGCCTGTCCGACCTTCAAGCCATTATCTTTCTCTTCGCCTCTTTGATAGCCTGTTTCGTCGTCCTGACCAAAGGGGCCGACTTCCTGGTCGATGGTGCCGCCGGTCTGGCGGGCAATCTCGGCGTGCCCAAAATCATCATCGGGGCCACCGTCGTTTCCCTCGGAACCACCCTGCCCGAGGCCGCCGCTTCGGTTATAGCCAGCCTCCAAGGCAACGGCGGCATAGCTGCCGGCAACGCAGTGGGCTCTATCATCTGCAACGCCGGCCTGGTCTTCGGGCTCTGTTGTGTCATCACCAGACTCCCCGTCAGCCGCTTCACCTTGAATCGAACCGCCTGGTTCCAGATCGGCGGCGTAGTCCTATTGTTCGCACTCTATCTGTTCTCCAGCAAGACCGTAGCCGATGATGGAACAAGAATAAGGATGTTCAGCCGCAGCTTTGGCATCATCCTGCTCATCGGACTGCTTGCTTACACCCTGCTCTCTATAAAATGGGCCAGACAGAGCGTCGCCGCCAACAATCAGCAAAATGGCTCGGCGGAGGTTTCCCCAAGGCTCAGCAAACCCATCTTCCTGACAATCGTGGGTTTTGTGCTGGTAATCATCGCTGCCAAGGGCCTTGTACTGGTCATCGAAGAGTTGGCCCTCAAGATGGGAGTCCCCGCTCACGTGGTCTCTGTAACCCTTCTCGCTCTGGGCACCTCGATCCCCGAGTTCGCCACCGGCCTGATGAGCCTCATAAAGGGACACAAGGAACTGCTCGTCGGCAACGTCATCGGCGCCAACATCCTCAATGTCTTTTTCGTTTTCGGTGCCGCAGCTACGGTTCACCCATTGGCTATACCACATCGTTTCCTGTGGTTAAACTTTCCCGTGATGCTCCTGATCATCGCCCTGTTCCACTTGAACATCTGGACCAGCAAAAGACAGTTCAGCCGTTGGCCCAGCCTGGGCATGCTGATCATCTATTTTGTCTTTGTAGTGGTTGTTTACGTCTTGTAGAGGCTTGATTGGTGGCTCTGCGTGGGCCCGATGAACCTGGCTCCCATTGAGTGCACCGGTATCCTCGGCACCTTTTTTGCGCCCACTGATCGGGCGCCTGCCGGATAATAAACAAAAGCGAACAGCACCAGTCCCCCAGACATCACCAGCAATATGCTGCGAGTATCCCGCTGGACGAAGGCCCCCAGCCAAGGCGGGCCGAAAGCACCTTGTTCTGCCACCGGCTGCTGGGCCTGGGCTTTTTGAACGTAGCTGGCTGGTAGGATTTGCTCGCCCGGCCTTTGGTAGTTCAATTCCTCGATGAGCAGCCTCTCGTTGAAGGCCACACTATTCTGGGCCGCTTCGATGGCCTCCTGATCCGCCAGGGCCCGCAGGCGATGCTCCACCACCCGCTCGCTCAATGCTCGGCTCTGACCCGCCAGAACCTGACAGTTCCTCCATACCGGCACAACCATGCAGGCCCCCAGAACAGCCATTCCCGCACCAAGCAGCACCCAGAACAGCGCCGGCGAGAAATCCCTCTGCCTCCTGGAGGCTCCCCTGCCCCCCCTGGGCACATCTGCTCGCTTTGGACGCTCAAGAACCATAGGCATAACTTTTGCTACTCTGCGAAGTACTCTGCTCTGCGAACCGCTACGCAGAGCATGAGCGCTACGTAGCACGAGGTTATTTTCTGAAAATCGTTGCACCGTACACCGCTTGCTCTCCCAGCTCATGTTCGATTCGCAGCAGTTGATTGTATTTGCAGACCCGCTCGGATCGGCACGGGGCTCCCGTTTTGATCTGGCCCGTATTAGCCGCCACTACCAGATCGGCAATGGTCGTGTCCTCAGTCTCACCGCTGCGGTGCGAGACCACCGCCGTCCAGCCGTTATCCATGGCCATGTGGATGGCTTCAAACGTCTCGCTGAGCGTACCGATCTGGTTGACCTTGATCAGAATCGAGTTGGCCGCGCCCAGTTCCAAGCCCTTGGCCAACCGTTGAGTATTGGTCACAAACAAATCATCACCAACCAGCTGCACCTTATCGCCCATCTTTTTCTTCAGGTTCACCCAGCCGTCCCAGTCGTCCTCAGCCATGCCGTCTTCAATACTGGTAATGGGGTATTTCTCCACCAGTTGGGCATAGTATTCCGCCATTTCCTCCGAACTAAGCGAGCGATTCTCGCTCCGCAGCAGATATTTACCATCCTCGTAAATCTCACTGCTGGCCGGGTCCAGGCAGATGTGGATATCCTTGCCCGGCTCATACCCTGCGGCCGATATTGCCTCCATGATCAGCTCAATCGCCTCGGCATTCGCCTTCAGAGCGGGTGCAAAGCCGCCCTCGTCGCCTACTCCGGTGTTATATCCCTTGCCCTTGAGCACCTTCTTGAGTGCATGGTAAACTTCCGCCCCCATCCGCAAGGCCTCGCGAAAGTTCTGAGCGCCCAGCGGCTGGATCATGAATTCCTGCAGGTCGATATTGAAGCCCCCATGACGCCCGCCGTTGAGGATATTCATCATCGGTACCGGCAGAATGTTCGCCGCCGCACCGCCCAAATACCTGTATAACGGCAATCCACACGCTTGGGCTGCCGCCCGAGCCACCGCCATCGATACCCCCAATATGGCATTGGCCCCTAATTTGGCCTTATTCTCCGTGCCGTCCAACTCGATCATTGTCTGATCGATCAGTTTTTGTTCGCGGGCGTCTAGCCCCTCGATGGCCTCGGCGATTTTCTCATTCACGTTGGCCACTGCCTTGAGCACACCCTTGCCGTTATAGCGCTTCTTGTCGGCGTCCCGCAGTTCCACCGCTTCGTGGGCACCCGTACTGGCTCCCGAAGGCACGGCGGCTCGGCCAAGCGTCCCGTCGGCCAACATCACCTCCACCTCCACCGTCGGGTTCCCACGGCTATCCATGATCTCCAAAGCTTCAACTTGTTCGATACTAGTACTCATACTGGTCCTCGCTTTTCGTACACTCTTGATATCGGCCCATCGGGCCCGGATTCTACAATCTTTGGCGCGGCTTTCCCGAACCGGCCTCTAACCACGAAAGCAACTTCTCAAAAGGGGACTTTTCTACGTGCTCTCACTCAGGCGTGCCTTGATATCCTTGTAAGCCTGCTTCAAGGCCACGCTGATGTTTTCCGGCGAGGGCCCGCCCCCCTGGGCCAGCGACGCTTTGCCCCCGCCTTTACCGCCCAGCACCTTTGCCGCCGACTCGATCCACTCCGACGCCGAAAGCCCCCGCTTCACCAAATCCTCGCTCAGGGCAGCCGTCAGCAACGCCTTGCCTCCAACCTTGCTGGCCAGCATTACAGCCACCGAGTCCAGTTCCTTTCGCAGCCAGTCGGCCGTCGTCCGCATCCATTCCGGACGCTCGTTCGCCGGTGCCTCGGCTATCACCACGGCCGTGGGGCCTATCCGCACCGCGTTGGCCGCCAGCTCTGCCCTGAAACTCTTGACCGACTCACCACCACCGCTACCGGCCAGTCGGCTGTTCAATTCCTTTATCTGCTTCTGCAACGCCGTTATCCGCTCGGCGATCCTCTCCGGACTCGTCTTCAACAACTCGCTCGCCTGTTCTACGGTCTCTTCGAGTTTCACCAGCTCTTCATAGGCCTTGGCCCCCGTAACCGCCGTGATTCGCCGAATCCCCTTGGCCACCGACTCTTCAGCGGTAATCTTGAACAGACCTATCTGTCCGGTCCGCTCCAGATGGGTTCCGCCGCAAAGCTCACGCGAGTAACCATCTTCCAGCTCTACTACCCGAACCACGTCGGCGTACTTCTCGCCGAAGAAGGCCCGCAGCCCCTCCAGTTTTTTGGCCTGTGCCAGCGGCATCTGGCGGGTAATTATTGCCACGTCCGCCCGCACTTCCTCGTTCACCATGCGCTCGACTTTGCGCAGCTCGTCCTTGCTCAGGGCCTGCAAATGGTCGAAGTCGAAACGCAGGCTCTGGGGCCCCACCCGTGAACCCCGCTGCCTGACCTGCTCGCCCAGCACTAGCACCTCCCGCAGGGCCTGATGCAGCAGGTGGGTAGCGGTGTGATTCCGGGCCGTGTCCAGCCGGGCGCTGCTGACCTGCAGCTTGGCTTTCTGCCCCACCGATATCTTACCACCTTCGAGCTTCCCCACGTGTATCAGCCCGCCTGCCGCCAGTTGCGTGTCAGTTACTGCAAACCGTCCAGTTTCAGTCTGGATGATCCCCGTATCACCGACCTGCCCGCCCTGCTCGACGTAGAAGCAGGTCCTGTCCAGCACCAGACCAACCTGCTTATCGCCCGATAGCTCGCCCTGATCGACAAACGTGCCTTCCTCGACCCAGCCCAGAATCTTCCCCGTCGTCGATAGCCCTTCGTACTTATCCGTATCGATGGTCTGGGGCAAACTTGCCTCTACCGCCACCAGGTGCGTCGTCTTGCCCGCCGCCCGGGCCTTTTCCCGGGCTTGGGCCATTAGGTTTTCAAAGCCCCCGACATCAACTTTCAAGCCCTGTTCCTGGGCCATCAGATTCGTCAAATCCACTGGAAAGCCGAACGTGTCGTGCAGCTTGAATGCATCTTCGCCGCTTATAGGCTCATTCTTTTTCTTCGCCCGCACCGCCGCTTCTTGGAAAATCTCTATCCCTCGGTCAAGGGTCCGGCCAAAGCTTTCTTCCTCCGAGAGGATCACCTGTTCAGCCAATTCCGCCTTGGCTGCTATTTCTGGAAACGCTCCTCCCAGCGTAGTAACTACCCGCTCTACCAGCCGATGGATGAACGGCTCGTGCATGTCCAGCTTCCGGCCGTACCTTGCCGCCCGCCGAAGAATCCGCCGAAGTACATAGCCCCGCCCTTCATTGCTCGGCAGTACCCCATCGGCGGCAGCAACCACCAGCGCCCGGACATGATCGGCAATCACTCGAAAGGCCACCTCCGTTTGCCCGTCGGCTTCGCTGTCGTATTGCTTGGAAGTTAACCGCTCAATCCCCGCAAAGATTTCCGTAAACAAATCCGTGTCATAATTGCTTCTCTTGCCCGCCAATGCCCTGACCACACGCTCCAGTCCCAGCCCTGTATCCACGTGCTTAGCCGGCAGATCGTGCAGCTTGCCCTCCCGGTCGCGGTTGAATTCGATAAACACCAGGTTCCACAGTTCCAGAAATCGCGAACACTTACCCTGCTCATCCTCCACGTTCACCCCGCAAGGGCCACGATGTTTTCCTGTGCAAGACCCCTGGCCAAGATCGATGTGCACCTCACTGCAAGGCCCGCAAGGACCAACGTCCCCCATCTCCCAAAAATTATCCTTCCTGCCGAACGCCAGAACCCGTTCGCTCGGCAGCCCGATTACCTCCTGCCAAGCCTGGGCGGATTCGTCATCTCTGGCCAGGCCGTCCTTCTCATCCCCCCCGAAAACGGCCACCCACATACGATCCGCCTCCAGGCCCCATTCCTTCACCAGCAGTTCCCAGGCCCACTCGATCGCCTCTTTCTTGAAGTAATCCCCGAACGACCAGTTGCCCAGCATCTCGAAGAAGGTGTGGTGATACCCGTCCTTGCCCACCTCTTCCAGGTCGTTGTGTTTGCCTGAGACCCGAATGCACTTCTGGCTGTTGGCTGCCCGCCGATAGTCCGGCTTGCGCGTCCCCAGAAAGATATCCTTGAAC
>DAOVKO010000136.1 GCA_030631725.1 Actinomycetes bacterium
ACCTGCTTTCGTAGCGAGAACGAGCAATTTTGTCGGCTGGCAAGAAGCGAAAACGATACATATTTGGAGAATATATTGAGTTCGCCCAACGCAGCCAGACGACAAAAGGGCCGTTCGCAGCAGAAATTGGGGTTTTGGGTGGCTTCTAACAACTGAGTCTCCCCGCGAGAAGAATTATGAGCCCAGTACTTTATAGCATTCTGTCGATACTCTTTGTAATCATTGCCGTTGTCCTGATTTTACTGATCCTCGTACAGCGAGGTAGAGGTGGAGGTTTGGTCGGAGCCTTCGGAGGCCCCGGCGGTTCCAGCGCCTTCGGAGCCAAGACCGGCGACGTCTTTACGGTTATCACCGTAGTCATGGCCGCACTGTTCCTGGTTATCGCTTGCCTTTTGGCTTTTAGACCCGCTCAACCGCCGCCTAAGCCCACTGACAAACCAGCCCAGCAGACCACCACCGGGACCGAGGCAACGGAATCACCAACCGACGCCCCTGCCGAAACCGAGCAATAAGAAAAAACGACCGACGAATAACGACAAAATAGCCGAAATCAAAGCGTAAATATCAAGGGGTTATTTTCCACTAATTGTCAGATGCTGTTCATAACCTCTCAAGGATACGTTTATGATAATCAGTATGACTGGCTACGGCGATGCCCAGGGCACATTGGATGGTGCCGAGTTCACCGTGGAAATCCGCTGCCTGAACAACCGTTATTACAAGCCAACCATCAAATTGCCTGAGGAGTTCGCCCAGTTGGAGTCTGAAATTGATCCTCTCCTGCGCAAAGCCGTATCGCGGGGCACATTAATTTACGCCCTGCGTACCAGGCCCGCCGAGGACTCCGCACTCGTCCAGATCAACCACCAAGCCATGAGGACTTTCCTTCATGAGCTGCGGGAGCTGCAGGGCGATGTGGGATCCGAGGGGCTCAGTATCGACTTGGCCGGCTTATTGGGGGTCCCCGGTATGACTCGGCCTGCCGAATATGCCCAGGTTCAGCTCGATCGCCTGAAGGACTTTGTTGCTGACTTGACCAAAAAGGCCCTGGACACCCTGACCCGGATGCGCCAACGCGAGGGCCAAGCCCTCTGCCAAGACTTCATCTGCCAGGCCCAGACTATTCGCGCAGGGCTCGATAAAATCGTCCAGGCCGCACCGGATGTCGTTCGTGCTTATCAGGCCAAGCTCGCCCAGCGCGTTGCCGAGCTGCTCAGCGGTACCCGGGTATCCCTCAGCGAGGACGACCTGGCTCGCGAGGTGGCCATCTTCGCTGAAAGGTGCGACATCTCGGAGGAGATTGTCCGTTTGCGTTCGCACCTGGACCATTTTGACAAAGTTTGCCGCGAGGACTCCCAGGCCGGTCGGCGGCTGGACTTCATTGCCCAGGAGATGCTCAGGGAGGCCAACACCATAGGCGCCAAGGCTTCAGACGCAGCCATCGGGCAAACTGTCGTTGATATCAAGACTGCCATCGACCGTATCAAGGAGCAGGCTCAGAATGTCGAGTAATCTTTACCCGGGGCTGTTGGTGGTCATTTCCGGACCGTCCGGCGTGGGCAAAACTACCATCTGCCACGCCTTGGTCGATCGGCTCGGAGCTCAGTTGAGTGTTTCAGCCACCACTCGTCCCGCCGGATCGGAAGAATGTAACGGTGAAGATTATCTTTTTCTTTCGGCCCAGCAGTTCAAGCAGCACCTGGACAACGCCGACTTTCTCGAGCACGCCCAGGTCTTCGGCCACTACTACGGCACTCTGGCCAAGCCCGTCATTGAGGCCCTGCAAGCCGGAAAAATCGTGATCCTGGAAATAGATGTCAACGGAGCAAAGCAAATTCGTCAGCGTTTCGATCGGGCCAAGATGTTCTTTATCCTTCCGCCCGCCCCGGCCAGCCTCTCCGACAGGCTAAACACCCGCCGCCGCGACGCCAAAACCGTCATCGCCGAGCGACTGGCCAAGGCCGACGGCGAGGTCCGCTTTGCCCGCGAATCCGGATGTTACGATTACACTATTGTCAACGATAACCTCGAAGACGCCATAAATCAGATTGTAACCATTATTTCTAAAAGATGCTTCGCAAACCAGGAAAAGGAAAAACCACAAAATGATTGAGGATCTTAAGTCTGAAGAGCTGTTCAAAAAAATCGGTGGGAGTTTCAAGTTGGCCGTCCTCATTCAAAAGAGAATGCTCGAGCTTATGCAGGGGGCCAGGCCTCTGGTTCCCCGCGAGGGCATGACCGACCTGGAGTTGGCCATCAGAGAAATCCGCGAAAACAAGATTACCTTGGTCCCACCCGGTGCCGATGAGGAAGAATAACCTTATCTAGCCTTCTAGAGCTGCCCAGGTTCATCATGGCCCCAGAGAATCTCGACAAGTATGAGCTGCTCATCTGTGTAACCGGCGGCATCGCTGCCTACAAGGTTGCCACTGTTGTCTCGAGGCTGGTGCAGAAGAAGGCCGCCGTTACCGTAGCCATGACCGACAGTGCCACTAGGCTCATCGGCCCGCCTACCTTTCGTGCCCTGACCTCTCGGCCCGTTTACACCGACTTATGGGCTCAGGAGATTTCCGCCGACATCGAGCACATCAGCCTGGCCGACCGGGCCGACCTGGTCGTAGTCGCCCCGGCCACCGCCAACATCCTGGCCAAGATGGCCGCAGGAATCGCCGACGATTTGGTCTCCACCACCCTGCTTGCCGTCGAGGGGCCCGTCCTGCTCGCACCGGCCATGAATGTTCGCATGTGGTCAAACCCTGCCACCGGGCACAACGTAGAGATATTGAAGCAGCGAGGGCATATACTCGTCGGCCCGGAATCCGGATGGCAGGCTTGTGGCCACGTCGGCATCGGGCGAATGGCCGAACCCCAGACCATCGTCCAAGCCATCGAAAAGATCCTCGCCCAACGAAAACCAAAACCAGCCCCTGATCAGTAAGTTTCACCACCGGAGTTTATCAGCTTATGCGCAAGGTCCTGGTATCTGCCGGCGGCCTCGGCTACCTTCCCATAGCTCCCGGCTCCTGGGGCTCCCTGGCAGGCGTGGGGATATTCCTGTTGGCCGGATTGACCGCTTCGCCCTTGACCACTGCTCTGATTTGTCTGACCGGCGTCCTGGTCTTTTCTGTCCTGAATGTAGCTCTGGGCTCCTGGGCCTGCTCGCATTATGGTTGTAAAGACCCCTCCCCCGTGGTCATCGACGAGGTAGCTGGCTATCTGGTGGCTGTACTCTTCTTGCCCATCGACGGGGTGAACCTCTACTACTCCGCCGCCTGCGCCTTTTTCATCTTCCGTATCTTTGACATCATAAAGCCCCCTCCCGCTCGTCGCTTCGAGCGTCTCAGAGCCGGTTGGGGAATCCTCGCCGACGATCTTGTAGCCGGGCTTTATGCAAATCTGCTCTGCCAGTGCCTCATGCGGGCCGTTGTGCCTGTTTTAGCCGACGCCAGCCCAGCCGATACCTTAGCTATCCCCCAGGCCGGCCTGCTCGGTTTCATACAGGGCATCGCTGAGTTCCTGCCCATCTCCAGCTCGGGCCACTTGGCCCTGACACAAAAGTTCTTGAATCTCTCGCCCGACAGCTCCCAGATGTTGCTTTTTGATTTGGCCACTCACGTGGCAACCTTGGCCGCGGTGCTCGTGGTCTTCGCACATCCTTTCGGGCGAATGCTGCGATCGCTTCTGCGGGCCCCCGCCAAGTACGGCTTCTCCAGCAGGCTCCTCAAAGAATCACCCAGCCTGCGCCTGCTATGGCTTACTTTTCTGGCCTGTATTCCGACCGGCCTGGTCTATGTCATCTTTTCCAAGCGTCTTGAGGCCTTCTTTGATAAGCCCCTCGCTATTGCCGCCTCTTTTCTGATCACCGGCTTGCTTATCCTTCTGGCCGAACGCCTCGGACATCCCCGTCGTGGCCTGCGAAACTTTGGCATCCAAGCAGCCCTGATCATCGGCTTGGCCCAGGGGCTGGCACTTATGCCCGGCCTGAGCCGATCCGGACTGACCATCTGCGCAGCTCTGCTTTGCGGTATCAAGCGAGGCTGGGCTGGGAGGTTTTCCTTTCTGATCGCCGCCCCTGCCATCCTCGCCGGCTTCGCCCTGCACTTGTTCAAGGTCATCAGCCGAACCAGCATAAGTGCCTGCCCGTGGCCGGCCATACTGCTCGGCTCACTCGTCGCCTTTGCCGTGGGCCTCTGGGCACTGCGCGTACTGCTCAAAACTCTCCACCGCTCCCACCTGAGTTACTTTACCATCTACCTCTGGATCGTTGGCCCAGCCATCATCATCGCCCACTTGCTCTTTCAGTGATCTTGTCTTTGATTTTATTTTTGACTTTTGATATGTAATTTTGATATTTTATGGTGTTTAGATGCTTTTTCCCATTCGCACCAACATGCCCCTGCGTTCATCGCCGGTGGTGAATTATCTGCTCTTAGTGGCCAACATTGCCATATTCCTCACCAGCTTGCATAAGGGCCGAGCTGTTATACCAAATGCTTATGCCCTCCAGGCCAGCTATCCCCAACTGCATCAGTTCCTCACCCACGCCTTTCTGCACGCCAATTGGCAACACCTAGCCGGCAACATGCTCTTTCTCTACATCTTCGGCAACAACATCAACGACCGTCTGGGCAACGTCGGCTACTTGGCCTTCTATTTAGCCGCCGCATTTTTTGCCGGCCTGGGACACGTCTATATGGAACAGACCCCAGCCGTCGGCGCCTCCGGGGCCATTGCCGCCGTAACCGGCCTGTACTTGATTCTTCTTGCCCGCACGAGGGTCACCATTCTTTATTGGATCTTTTTTATCGGGACTTTTGAGGTAACGGCTTTCCTGTGGATATTCCTTAGTTTTAGCAAGGATCTTTATTACGGCCTGTATGGTCCCCCCATGCAGATCGCCTATTCTGCCCACGTCGCCGGCTACCTGTTCGGCTTTGGTATTGGCCTGCTTTTGTTGCTCTTTAGACTGGTCCGTAGAAGCAACTATGACTTGCTTTCCTTTTTCTCCAGAGCTGCGTACCGCTTCAGTGTTGCTGGGGCCCCGGCTGTCAAGCGCGACTTTACACCCCGGCAGCAACAGGTCCTTAGCCTCCGCCAGGAGATCCTTGATTCGTTAGACGCCCACGACATGCCTAAGGCCGTGGAGTTATATCTGCAACTTCAGGGCAGCGACCCCGAGCAGGTCCTGCCCGCTCAGGCTCAGTTGGATTTGGCCAATCAGCTCATGGCCCAGGCCGACTACCAAAACGCTGCCCGAGCCTACGAGCTCTTCCTCAAATCTTACCCCACCTATGGGCAGCTCGCCCAGGTGCAGCTCATGCTCGGTCTGGTATACACACGTTATCTCGACCAGCCCAGCCTGGCTCGCGAGCATTTGACAAACGCCTTGGAGAACTTGCCCGCCGACTCGCCTGCCCGCCAGATGTGCCAGGCCGAGCTCGACCGAATCCCCCCGGACGATACCCCCTGACTCAAACCGGCTTGTTTGCCGCCCAGGTGGGAATCGCTTTGGCCCCATCTTCACAAGGCAGCCTGCTTCCCAAAACGAAGTGTCCCTCCCGTAGGGACTTGTGGTCGGAAACCTCAGTGCACCCGATAAAGCTGCTACACTTCTTGTAGCAGATAAACATGAAAAAAATAAAAAAATCTATCAAAGATCCATTTATCCCCGGACGATACAGGCAAGGGTAGTTCATTTTGCAGATTCTTTGGGGTGGGATACAGTTTTAGTTGCTATAATCTGGTATCGGAGCGAGTCCCCTCGAATGCCTGCCTTGGAGGAGGCTGAACAATGGTCAATCACAGATATCTTGGCACTTCGGATATAGCTCGGATTTGCCAGGTCACAAGCGTTACCGTGGGCAATTGGATCCGTTCCG
>DAOVKO010000088.1 GCA_030631725.1 Actinomycetes bacterium
CGAGGTCGTTATAGCAGACCAAGGCGTCAATCTCCGGGTGATCGCCAAGCAAGTCCCCGGCAGCTGCGCAACCCCCTGAAACGTCAGGCGTACATGGGATTTCTAAAGGAGGATGCGGATCTATGCCTGCTTCAGCCAATGCCTGCTTCAGTCCGATACTTCTCTGCCGGCTGGAATGCGACCTGACTGGACCGGCCAGAAAACCTATGCTCTGTCGCCCATTCGCCAGAATGTGCTTAACTGCCGTTGTTGCTCCGAAGACATCATCTACAGCGACCATCCCGCCAACCTGCTCTGGAATGACCCTGTTAACCAGTACCACGGCACGCTGAGGCTTCAAAAGTTCGAGTAGCATTTCGTCCGGCAATCGGGCACTACAGACAATAATCCCATCTACCCGCTTGTCCTCGAGAGAGCGAATGGCCGCTTCCTCGCGTTGAAGGTTTTCCAGCGTGTTGCACAGTATAACGCCATAACCTTCTTCCCAGGCTACATCCTCGATCCCCCTGGCAATCTCGGGAAAGAAGGGGTTGGCAATATCGGGGACAACCAAACCGAGCGTCAAGGTATGATTCGTGGCCAAGCTGCGCGCAATACTGCTCGGCCGATATCCCAGCCGCTTGATAACCTCCAGCACATGCTTTCGCGTCTCGGGGCTGATTTCGCCCTTCCTGTTAACCACACGGGAAACTGTCTGAGAAGAGACGCCAGCTTCCTTGGCAACGTCAGAAATCGTGACCTTGGAACTCACTGGTCCTCCTTCATGTTATCGGTGCCGTTACCGCTAACATTAGTGATTATACCCACTTTTGGGACCATTGCAAGTGAGATGTTCAAAATCAGCGATTTTGGCAGAGTTGATGTGAAAACGCTGAGCCTGGATTTTCCAGATATAATCGCACAAAAACACCATAACCTATTGTGGAGGACTCGCTTACGTAAAATATCGGTAAGATCTGGCGGCTGAACCCACCGAATCAGGCCCTCCGGTACTGAATCAGCATCAAAAAGGCCAAACCGAAACAAATGCAAACAGCCTAAATTCACAATCTGGCTTAAGTTAGACTTTGCTGAAGGCGGAGTGAGGGCAACAAACGAAGTCGGCAGCAAGGGATTCGGCCCTGAGCTACCAGCCTTAGGGCTGATAGAAGGAGCTGATCATCACAAACTCCCGATTGCCTGCTGTGGATTATCTACCAGCAGTTGGCGAATCTGATCGTCATCCAAGTCCAAATGTTCTTTCAGATTCATCTCGCTGCGGCACAAACTGACGGCTGAGCCTACTAGGTACATTCCATCCGGTGAATGGGCGACAAGGTCATCTCCAATCTCAAGATTCAATCTTCCGATTGTGTAGCGCCCAGGGCCAAGACCCGCTGGGGCTATGGCACCAGAAACAATGACGCAGTGATCGAGGCCCGCAGCCTTCAAGTAGTTCTTCAATGCGAAAAACGGTATGTGGACCCCATCGGCAATGAGTGTGAGCCACAGCCTGTCTGACAAAGACAATGCCCGTTGAATGATATTATCGTGGTGATTCATTTGCGTCGGACAGCCGTTGCCCAAATGCGTAAACATGGAGCACCCGGCTTCGATAGCACTGGTGAGCTCATCCAGCGCGGGATTGCAATGGCCTGCTGAGACAACAACATCCTGCTCGGCCAGAAACTTTGTAACGGTTTGGCCCTGGTCACGCTCCGGCGCCAAAGTTACGATTCGAGTCAGACCGGCGGCTGCATCCAACAGACGTTTTGTGTCATCTGCATTTGCCGGCTTGATAGCGTCGGCTGGATGTGCTCCGCGGTAACCGGCTGTCTCGTTAATAAATGGCCCTTCGATATGGACCCCGGCTATTATCTGCTTTGCCAATGAATCCTTCTCTCGCAGTCGATTCAGATTACGCAAACGCTTACACATCAGCTCAATCTCATCGGTGATTATTGTAGCCAATATAGCTGCAACGCCGTCAGCCTGACGAGCGGAACATGCTTTGTGCAGACCTTCGGTAGTCAGCGCGTCGTTATTGAAATCGACTCCGCCGTAGCCGTTGACCTGCAGATCGAAGTATCCGCTTTTATTTTGCATTTGTTGTTCTCTCCCGCTCAAGGTTGGTAACCGCGAGATTTGAGTGCGTTACAAACTGTCCTAACGGCCAGCAACATGGCTGCATCCCGCATGGACATCTTACGATCATTGGCGAGCCTAAGCACTTCCTCAAAACGTTGGGTTATTCTCTTTTTCATCCGGCTGTTCACATGTTCGACGGTCATTTGTTCCTGCTGAGTTTCCTGCGTGTATTCAAGATACGAGACGAACACGCCGCCGGCATTACAGAGGATATCCGGAATTACGAAAATATTCCGCTTATAAAGAATTTCGTCAGCCTCGGGTGTAGTCGGGCCATTAGCCCCTTCGGCTACTATCTTCGCCTTTATTTGCTCTGCATTGTCCGTAGTTATTTGGGCGGCTGTCGCTGCGGGTACTAGAACATCGCATGGCAGCTCAAGCAGTTCGCTTCCGCTGATTGCACTAGCAGAGGCAAAGCCCTTCACACTTGCGGTTTGCGCTGCGTGTTTACTCAAAGCTGAAATATCCAGTCCGAATTCGTTATAGACCGCCCCTTCTATATCGCCGACTCCAATGACCTTCACACCCATCTCATTAAGTAACTGTGCTGTAACCGAGCCGACGTTACCGAAGCCCTGAACTACAACCGTGGCTTTTTGTGTATCGATATCGAACAGTTCCAGCGATTTTTCCACGCACATGGCCACTCCCCGTCCCGTTGCCTCTCGCCGACCCGGTATGCCGCCCAGCAGCACCGGTTTGCCAGTAACGAAGCATCCCTGCGTGATAGCCTGTCCATGGGAAAATGATATCGTATCCTTTATGTGCCCCATGTCGGTTTCGTTTGTGCCCATATCAGGGGCGGGCACATAAACCTGCGGTCCTATGTGCCTTAAGCCATTACGGACAAAACTTCGAATAAGCGTTTCCTTGTCTTTTGGTGTAAGGTTCCCGGCGTCGGAGACGATGCCGCTTTTCCCTCCGCCGAAGGGTACACCTATAAGGGCGCACTTCCATGTCATTTCCATAGCCAGGCCCGTAACGTCATCCAGCGTCACATCCGCTGTCATGCGTATGCCACCCTTTGCCGGACCGAGGGCATCGCTGTGCCGAACGACGAAAGAGGTGAATACGTGCACCTTGCCGTCGGATAATTGCGGGGTAAGCGTAAACTCCACTCGCTCGCGGGGCATTGAGAGTTTGGCAAGAAGGTTCGCCTCAACTTCATCTTTGAGCATAAGTGAAGCACGGCTGAAGTTTTCCATCGCAGTCGAAAGTATATTGTTTTCAGCCATGGAAGTTCCCCTTGATAGAATCTATAGCGAAGCTGCAACTTCTTCCAAAACGCTAAGGCCTTCTCGTAGGGCCTCTTCGTTAATGGTCAGCGGAGGATTTATCTTTATAGCACAGCCACCCACGCCGACAGGAGCAAAAAGCATCACACCTTTCTGAACAGCTTGCCGTACCATCTCCCAGGCCGGCTCGGGATCAGGCTCGCTTGTGCGCTGTTTAGTGAACTGTAAGGCCCCGACCAGACCGATTACTGCCCAATGACCGATCCTGCCTTTGCCGGCTTCTGTAATTCGCCTGCAACCTTCAGCAAGTACCGGTTCAAGTTTAGCAGCGTTTTCAACCAGGCCTTCCTTTTCGATGACTTCCAGGTTTGCCAAAGCCGCAGCTGCGCATATCGGATTGGCCGAGTGCGTACTGGTCATCTCGCCGGGCCCGTACATATTCATAAGCTCTTCCGTGCCGAGCACCGCCGCGATAGGCATGCCACCTGAGATACCCTTACCACAAGCGACAAGGTCGGGGACAATTCCGTAGTGCATGAAGCCGAATAGCTTACCAGTCCGGCCAAAGCCCGCCTGAATCTCGTCGAAGATCAGCACAGCCTTGGTCTTGTCGCACCATTTGCGGAGAGACTGAGCGTACTCCTTAGGCATAAGCGCGGCATTACAGCCCTGATAGGTCTCGCTCATCACACCGCATAAGTTATCCGGATTTACGCCTTTTTCGGCTAGGGCTTCTTCGAAGATACCAAAGCTGATGTCTTTTTGGCGGAAGCCGTCGGGGAAGGGAACCTGAACAAAACGAGGATCCTCCCCGCCAATCCAGCTCTTGAGAGCAGGGCAACCACCAGCAAGCTGGGATCCCATAGTTCGGCCATGGAAGGCGTTTTCAAAAGTGATAAAAACGTTTTTCTTCGCGCCGCCGATCTGCAGGCCGCGAGTGCGGGCCAGCTTAATGCAGCATTCGGTAGCTTCCGAGCCGGTAGTAAGCAGGAAGACCCGCTTCAGCGGGGCCGGAAGCATGCGGGTGAGCTTTTCTATCAGCTTGACACGGATCTCAGTCGCAAAGCAATAGGCGTGATACATTCCCCGGCCAGCCATCTCCTGAATGGCCTTGACTATCTCGGGCCGACCGTGCCCGGCCGAAGTAACCAATACACCGGCGGAGAAATCCAGCCATTTATTACCGTAAGGGTCGGAGATAGTGCAATCCTCACCGTGATCCCAGATAACCGGTGGCTGACCACCCATGGACCGTGGCTCTAGGTCACGTAACTTCTCCAACAGCTTGATCGACTCCGGCACCGGGATCTGCGTGCAGATTGTACGGTACTTTGTCTTAACAGGTGTAACTGATTCTGGTACTAGGGGAAATTCTTTTGTTGCCATCTTATTACTTTTCCTTCTATTTTCTTTAGAGATTATCTAACGGATTAATACTGGCGAAACTTTACGGTGCCTGTTGTGTAGTCGATTTGGACCTCTCTGCCGCCGTTGGATATGCTCACACGGGCAGCCTCGATAACCAACTCGTTGTAGCTGCTGTTTGCAGGGGTGGCCATGATCCCTTCCTCGTCATATTGCTTGATGAGCTTCTGTCGCTCGGAAAGGTCCGAAATCTGCGAGGCCTTGCAGCCTGCCTTAATGATGTATTCTGCGCTTCTGTGGCCATAACCGATGGGCACCAAGCCATCGCCGCCCTGGTTGATCATTTGGAAATAGTCGGGATTGGGCTCAGCGTAGATCGTATCGCCCGGTTCGTCGCCGGGGGAATTGTAGCTGCATTTCACACCGCGATACTGATCGGAATGAGCCAGTAGAGTTGCGTCGGTATCGCCCTGATTCCACATCGTCAGGCCCTGGGCGTTTCCGCCGGCCGCGGCATCGGGGTAACCTATCGCGTCGACAACACTGAGACAGGCGCCATTTTCCCAGATGATCCGCCCATCGGTCCAGAGGAAACCTTCCTTGCCGTTTGGATATTCATCAACGATACCGTAGAGGCTAACCGAAACAGGCTTAAGGCCGGTAATGAAGGCGATAAGGTCTACGTAATGACAGCCGACGTAGGTGAACATGTCGCTGTTTTCGCACGTGCACCAGTTCTGGAAATTTGAATCACGATAATAATAAGGCTCGATCATCTGTGCCTGTGCCAAACGGAACTCGCCCAGCCGGCCATTACGATATTCCTTGCGGGCCATCAGGTTGCGATAGTCGAACCGCTTGTGATATTCAACGCCGACAACAACACCTCGCTCGTAAGCCAATTGGGCAATCTCTTCCGCCTGGGCATGTTTAAGCACAAGGGGTTTGACAATGCAGACATGCAGGTCGTTTTCGACTGCATTCTTGAGAATCGTGTAATGCAATTGGTCGGGAACAGCTATAACGGCAATGCTGCCCTTCGGGGCTGAGGCGAAGAGCTCCTTATAGCTATCCGGAAATTTCTCCGAAGGATCGACCTTTGCCGGATCAGGATGGGGAGCGAAACTTTGGCCCGGAAACGCCCTTTCAAGCGCAGGGTCTTCCTGCAATTCCCTCAACGGAGGAGCATCCAATGCGCAGACGTGGATGTCGCCGACAATCCCTTCCCGCTGAAGATGGTAAATGGTGGGCAAAAGCTGAATCTTTGTGATCATGCCGCCGCCGACAACACAGACCTGTGATTTCGAATTCATGACAATGTCTCTTTCATTTCTAGTTTCAACTCGGAGGACAGAACCGGAACGGAGGAAGATCTAAATTCAACTCTGGGTATACTGTCCCTACCGAAAATTCCGTCCGGCTTATTATATAAGGACTTATGCATCTTGAGCAAATCTCTATTTTGACCTATTATTTGCCCTGACGCGGTCCAGCCCGAGGGATGGGCCGCGTCAGTCTGCTTTACCCGCCTCTATACTTCCGACGAGTTAGACGCCGGCGCAATACCCGACTACGAGATACTTCCCTACCGCCAAGACGATTAGGACCAATGGTCCTTCAATTCCAGTACTCCTGAGCCACCTACCGGTTTTACGACTTCTGCGGCCACGGCTTGGCCCTGAGGCCGATAGTATTGTTCGGCCAGGGCCTCGATGAGCTCCTGGGCCTGCTCGGCTTGGATGATGGCAATAATCGCCCCGCCCAAGCCCGCCCCCACCAGGCCGCTGCCCAGAACCCCGGGCACCTTCCTGGCTATATCGACCAGGGCATCCTGCTCTTTAGTGCTGACGTTGTACCCGCCGGGTTGGCGCCAGAGCCGGGAGCGTTCCACCTTGACCGGGTCATTGGAATTACAGGCCGCGATCAGGCCGTCCAGCTGGGCATCGGATATGCTGTTATCATGGGCGAGCCGCTTGCCTTCGACCAAGCGGCTGACGCGGTCACCCTCGTGGGAAATGTTGACCAGTTCCCCGAAGCCTTTCAGGTCGCCCTTACGAATCAGCTCGCCGGCCATTTCGCTGCGAATGCACTCGGTGATCCCATAGGTACAGACCTGCCGTATGCGGTAGCCTTCACTGGGGGGGGCGTGAGTGCGGAAGGTCTGCTCGATCAAATCCCGCTGGCCGGGAAGTTCAGCCAGGATTTCTGCTCGGCTGCAACATAGGGGTAGGCTGCGGATCATCCGATAGATTCCGGCTTCGTCCAGCCCAAGCTTCCGGGGATTCACATCCCGCAGATGTTCCATCTTAGCTGCATAGTTAGGGAAATTCCGCCGCAGCATCAGCAACCCGAAGACATAGGAGGCCACTCGCTCGTTGAAGATGTCGCGGGCGTTGCCCTGTTTTCTGGCCTGGACCAGGCTGTCGGCCAGCACAATGCTGTAGTCATCTGGGAAAAACTCGGCAGTGACCGAAAAAGGGAACGAGCCGATGTGCAGGATGTGATTCTTTTGGCCGAACTTGATGGCCGCGTGGTCCCCGCCACCGCCTCTGGTACCCACGTACCATTCGGCCAGCCTGCAAGCCTCGACCATCTCCAGGGGCCGTATTTCCAGGGCGTTGACCTTCATGCAGGCTTCCATGGCTCCGACCACGATGGCCGAGGAGCTGCTCAGGCCCGCCGCCCTGGGAATGTTGCCCTTGACCGCTACGTTCATGCCCCGCAGTCGCGGCTCAAATGTGCCCTCGGCTGTAGTATGCAGGTGCTGCAGATAAAGGACCGCTGCCTTTACGCAGTTCGACCAGTCTGCGGTGCGGCCCTGCCTGCGGCGATTCTCAAGCTCCTGCTGGGTCCATGAGTCCCAGTCGGATATTCTCTTCTTGGGAAGCTCTCGGGAAATCCTAAAACTCGTCGGCCCAAACAAATTCGGCTCGGCATTGCGAAGCTCAACCACGTCATCCTCGCGCGGCTGGACCACAAAGAAAACTTCCTTTATGGCCATCGGATTGACGAAGCCCCCCCGATGGTCCACGTGCATGCCCATCAGGTTGACCCGGCCGGTCGAGCGGACTACGAAAACATCGTGATCGGCACCGAACTCGCGAATAAAAGCCTCTGCCGCCTCCAGGCAAAGCCGGGCCTTTGCCGGAAGTTCAGATGTATCGGCGTATAACCTTCCCAGGGCACGATACATCGGGCTCGATCTATCGTCCAGCATCCGGGCCAACTGTTGTGCTGATACCATCTGCATATCAAAAATCAAAATCCGAATAGGCTGTAGGCTTTAGACTGGAGGCTGTAGGAAGCCATCGTCTCTGCTTTGCTATAGTCTCCAGCCTACAGTCTCCAGCCTCAGTTGTCATTTTTCATTTTGATCTTTTATTTTTGATTTGCCTATCTGGTGCTCTTGGCCGGTCAGAAGTCGGCTAATATTAGCCCGGTGGCGGATGATGATCAGCACCGGCAGCAGGCAGGCGGCAACCAGCAGGGGCCATTGGCTTTGGAGCGACCAGGGGGAAATAATCCAACGCGGCTGATCGAATATC
>DAOVKO010000220.1 GCA_030631725.1 Actinomycetes bacterium
ATTGCTGTCTCCGATACGTACTTTGCACAGGCCATCGTGATAGGTCAGGTCCTGGGGAGGGGCCCCAACAACGACATTGGCGAAGAACTGATTATTGGCGCCTATAACGACGTCTCCGCAAATGGTTACGTTGTTATGGAGAACGCATCCTGGTCCAATACGAACCTGAGGTCCTATGACGCAGAAAGGGCCGATGAAAGCATGGTCTGCAATCTGTGCGGCTGAATCAACACAAGCAAGAGGGCTTATTTTCGACATGTTTTCTGGTTTCCTGGAATAAGACAAGGTAATCAAGGAGTCATGTAAAGGGGCGGAAATAAGTCATCGCTAGCCAGGGTCGGCGTCGACGAGCATAAACTTAAGCTCGGCTTCGGCGACAAGTTTGTCGCCTACAAGGGCTCGGCATCGGCAGTGTCCGGTTCGGGAACGGACTTTGAGCATTTGAGCCTCGAGAATCAACTGGTCTCCCGGCACGACGGGGCGTCTAATCTTGACCCTGTCCATGGAGAGCAAGACGGCCAATTGGCCGGTGTGCTCCAACCTTTGACTGAAGAGTATTCCGGATATTTGGGCCAAGGCCTCGACTATCAAGACGCCGGGCATGATGGGAGTTCCGGGGAAGTGCCCCTGGAAAAACTGCTCGTTGAAGGTTACGTTCTTTATGCCTACAACCCGACGTTCGTCATCGACTTCGATTACACGGTCGATCATGAGGAAAGGATAGCGGTGGGGAAGGATGCGGAGCAAGTGCTGGATATCGAGGGCCGGTCTGGCCAGGGATTTTTCGGACGTGGTTTTAAGGACGGCAGCCCTGCGGAGCTTTCGGACTAACTGGTGGGCCAAGGCGTGCCCGGCGCGGTGGGCGACGATGCGTGCCTGGAGAGGTCGGCCGAGGAGGGCCAAATCTCCGAGGAGGTCGGCAACCTTGTGGCGTATAAGCTCGTCGGGAAAGCGGAGCTTGTTGGCGATGGGCTTGCCGGTAGGGCTGATGACCAGGACGTCGGCATGAGTAAGATGCTTTCCGATGCCCTGACTGTGATACTGCTGGACTTCAGGCTCGAAGAGAAAAGTTCTGGCTTTGGCTAACTCCTGCATGTATCGGCGAGGGTCAGCGGTGAAGCTGTAGATCTGGCGTCCCAAGCCGGGAACCGCCTGGTACTCCAGTTCACACAATATGGTGAGGTTGGTATCCTCGCATGGGAGGGCGGCAATGCTGGCTGAAGCTTCGCTGACAAAGAGGGGCTCGGTGAGTTTAAAAACCCGGCGATCGACATTCTGCTGGACAATTCCGCCGGCGAGCAGGGCCTTGGCGTAAGGCTCGGGTGAACCGTCCAAGCCTGGCAGTTCACAAGCCTGGGTGTGTACAATAAGGTTGTCGATTCCCAGTCCGTAGGCAGCGGAGAGGCAGTGCTCGACCAAATCGACACTGAAGGAGCCGTTCTGCAAAGAAGTTCGGCGAGGTCTGGGAACTACATTGTCGACCAGGGCAGCGACCTGTAAGAGCTTATTTTCCCTAGAGCAGACGAAGACAACGCCGGTGTCCGGCTTGGCGGGTTTGAAGCGGACCTTTGCGGGTTCACCACTGAAGAGCCCTCGCCCGGACAATTCAATCTCTTTGGCGATGGTCTGCTGCTGACTCAAGGTCGGTCAACCTCTTCTCGAGTTTCTTTATCCTAGCGGGCCACTGGGGAAGCCTTCGGAAAACGGCTTGCTCTCTCAAGGCCTGTTCGCGTTTCAGGGCCGGCACTCCATAGACAGCTGTTCCGGCAGGCACGTCCTGGTGGATGGCGGCCCTGGCACCAGCGATGACGCCATCACCGACAGTAATATTGTCACGCACACCTACCTGTCCGGCGAAGAGGACTCGGTTTCCGATTTTAGTTGATCCGGCAATTCCGGTCTGGGCAGCGATAAGACAGTCCTCGCCCAAGTGTACATTATGAGCTATACTAATGAGATTATCAATCTTTGTACCGCGGCCGACGACGGTAAAGCCGAACTTTGCCCGGTCGATGCAAGTTCCGGCCCCAACTTCGACGTCGTCACCGATGCGGACGGCGCCCAAATGAGGGATGTGGCGATGTTGGCCATCGCGGCATCGATAACCGAACCCCTCTGAGCCGATTACGACGTTTTGGCCGAGGACCACGCGATTTCCGATCTGGCTTCTGTCGGCGACAATGACGCCTGGCGCGAAGCAGCACTGTTGTCCTATAAGACAGTCGCGACCGAGATAACAACCGGCTTGGAGGACCGAGCCGTCACCGACGGTGGTCCCGGCCTGGACAACAACATAGGGCCCGATGGCCAGGTCGTGTCCGAGATTGACGCCGGGAGCGATTAGGGCTGAGGGATGTATGCCGGGGGTGGGCTTGAGGGGCTGAGCGAAGAGCTCCAGAGCCATATTGATGGCCTCAGGAACGTCGCTGACCCAGACCATGGGTAGGGAAACAGGAGCAAGCGAATTACTAATCAGGACCGCAGCCGCCTTGGTAGTCTTGGCGGCTTCGAGATGGTGTTCGTTTATGAGAAAGGAGAGCTCAGCGGGTCCGGCGGAGGCCAGTTCGGCAATGCCGGTAAGCTCGGTGTGGTCCGGGCCTTCCAATCTGCCGGAGATGTGAGCAGCCAGGCGAGCCAGAGTTACTTTATTTGCGGCCATCAGTGCGTGCTCCCCAGAGTTAGGTTCAAAATGCCGTCCTTTTATTAAAAGGATGGCAGCGGATGGTCAAGACCGACTCAAGCAAGATCCAACAAAGGTTTCCAGCGGTTGGGCTGGTTTATCCACGCAGCTTATAATCGGTGCTACGCTGCTCGATCACCTCGCGGGAATTGATGCTGAAGACGTCTCCGGGCTTTACAGCGGTGATGGCTACGACCTTGTGTCCGGCTGGCCGGGCTTGAAGCGCAGCTTGGTGGGTTCACCCGTGAAGAGTCCTCTGCTGGACAATTCAATCTCTTTGGCGCTGGTCTGCTGCTGACTCAAGGTCTGTCAACCTCTTCTCGAGTTTCTTTATCCTAGCGGGCCACTGGGGAAGCCTTCGGAAAACGGCCTGCTCACGCCAGAACTGTCTTCGTTCTAAAGCAGGCACTCCCAAGACGATTACTCCGGAGGGCAGATCGTGGTGGATGGCGGCTCTGGCGCCGGCGACGACACCATCAGCGACAGTGATATTATCTCGAACGCCCACCTGTCCACCGAAGACGACTCGGTCGCCGACTTTGGCTGAGCCAGCGATGCCGGTCTGGGCAGCGATAAAACAGTCCTCGCCCAAGTGTACATTATGAGCTATACTAATGAGATTGTCAATCTTTGTACCGCGGCCGATAACGGTAAAGCCGAACTTTGCCCGGTCGATGCAAGTTCCGGCTCCAACTTCGACGTCGTCACCGATGCGGACGGCGCCCAAATGAGGGATGTGGTGATGTTGGCCGTCGCGGCATCGATAACCGAACCCCTCTGA
>DAOVKO010000123.1 GCA_030631725.1 Actinomycetes bacterium
ATTCGGAGCTGAGCATGGTGTTGGCAGGGGCCTACCCCAGCAGAGGGCCGATAGCGAACCTGCTGAATCTGGATTACCGGGCGAGGAAACGGGTACGGATATTGATGGTCTCGCGGATCGACGGAGAAAGCGACAGAGTAGCCCGGAGGCTGATCGATATGGCAGTACGGACGGAGAATAGGGGGCTCGGGGGGCGGGCTTATATCGATGCCGGCTGGGAAAGGGCAAAGAAAAAGGGATATCAGGGGACAGAAGAATCACTGCTGGCGACAGCCAAGCTGCTCAAGCGACATAGCGGGATGGCGGTGAGCCTGGATACGAAAAGCGAAGTGTTCGCCCAAGGCTCCTGCCTGCAGGCGGGGCTGTATTGCGGATGGTACAGCTTGAAGAAGTACGTCGATGCGTTCGAGTGGGTTGAGGGGGCCGTGGGCTATCATATTGCTAGTTTTGAGATGGAAAGTCTGAGGAATCCAAAGTTCCCCGGCTGGGCCAGCTCGATGGTGCGGGACGGGATTACAGCGACGCTGGGAGCTGTGGAAGAGCCTTTCTTGATGTCGTTTCCGCCGCCGGAGAGGTTTTTTACATTGCTGCTGACGGGTAAATTCAGCCTGGCTGAGTGCTACTACATGAGCAAGAAGTTCAACTCTTGGCGGCTGGTATTGATTGGCGATCCGCTGTATAGGCCTTTTGCCCGGAATCCTCGGCTGAGTATCGAGCAAGCGGAGAAGATTTTGAAGTGCAAGCTCCGTTGGGCACTGCCTACTGTGCCGTGGCCGAAGGTAAGCATATCTCCGCCGAAATAGACCGGCAAGACTATCTAACAGCAACAAGCCCAGCGTGGCCGGTTCGGGGCTGCTGGTCGTGCATCTAGGGACAAACTTTCTTCTCTGGTTGCCGTAAACCTAATGTGCAGATGTTTCGGGTTTGCCCTGTATTGCTAGAAAATCAAAACGAACCGTATGCCAACCTCTATGGTGTGGTTCATCGGTTCAATCCAACCCATCTCTGTGTCTGACTGTCCGATATCCCAGTAGCGAATAAAAGGCTCGATTATGAGGTCTACCTTGTCGCCTTTTTTTTGAAGCTTGACAGAGGCCCGGGCGCCATAGCCGTTGTTTTGGCGCTTGTCCACATCTGCACCGCCGACATCACTTAGATGGCTTTTCTGCAGTCCCCAAAGGAAGAAGTCAAACTCTGCCGATGCCCCACAGGACCAGCCATCGTTTAGAAGGGCAAGGATTTCAACGGCCACGGGGAGGTACAAATAATTTGATTCTCTTTGATAGCCAGCCGGGTCGAAGGATGAATCGTCATTCAGATATCTATATCCTATTCCTGTGAAGAGGGAGAGCATGCTGGTTTCGTTGGGGAAGTCAGGTCCCAAGAGCAGCCTACCCTCCAGGACATAGTCATGTATACCGCTTAGGGTCATTGGGGTCCCGTCCTGAAGGGCGCCATCGTAGTCAACTGTTCCAAAAGCGAACCGTCCTTCTACTCGGCCCATCCACTTGCTTTCCCAGGGCTGTTCTTCAGGAGAGGCTGGCAGCCAGTAGCGAGAAGTAAAGCCAGCGGTTAAGCCGTAAAACATGCCGGTGTCCTCCATAACACCAGGTTCCTTGTACTTGAAATAGTACACTTCCGGACCTATGTGCCATGCCTGGCTTCGTAATCCGTCTATTAAAGCAGGAGATACGAAAGCAGAAGAGTCCTCTGGAGCAGAAGAGTCCTCTGGAGTAGAAGAGTCCTCTGGAGTAGAAGAGTCCTCTGAAGTAGAAGAGTCCTTTGAAGCAGAAGCCGCGAAAGCAGAAGAGTCCGCTATTAGAGCAGCCCATTCCTCTTCTTCTGTTAGAACAGAAGAGTCATCTAAAGGTTCGTAGGTGGGCCTTGCGCAGCCTGTACAGAGTATGGCGACCACGGAGAGAACGACAAGCACTGTCCCGGATAACTTCACGATCATATAATGACTCCTTCAAGACAGGATCAGAAGCAGGTCATAGCGAGCTTTTCAGATAGCTCGTCTGGGCTAAGAGCCTATCCGGACAGGCTTGTGCGTCTAACTTCTATTGCAGTGTCTGATAAGCTCGTATTAGCCAGATCGGTGCAGCAAGCGGTTCCCGTGGAAATCGCTGTTTCTCAGGCATAAATCCCATACCCGAGGTCCTGCTGTCGTCCTTTGTTAGCGCATCGGGTCCACAGCTCTGCTCAAGCTGCACCAACTTGAGCATCGGTTACATCTGGCAGGGTATTGAGTTATGTACGGTCTATTTGGCGGGAATTTGTGGCGGCCCCCGGTCCACTTGGCTGGATTATGGAAGATCGGGCAAGACCTTGTGAAATATCCGGGCTAGGTTGGTCTTTTGTTCAGCGGGGCGGTATGTTCGGCGATAGGGCGGAAATAATCGATGACCCTGGGCAAGCCATCTTCGAGGGAAACGGTTGGCTGCCAGTTCAGGGCCCGGGTGGCGAGGCTAATGTCTGGCCGGCGGCGGAGAGGGTCGTCCTGAGGCATGGGCCGATAGACAATTTCCGAACGAGATTTGGTTAATTCTATGGTCAGCTCGGCTACGGACTTTATGCTCCGCTCGTCAGGATTGCCGAGATTCACCGGTCCGGTGAAATCCTGGCAATTCATGAGTCGGATCAGGCCGTCAACCAAATCGTCAACGTAGCAGAAGCTCCGCGTCTGAGAGCCGTCGCCAAACATAGTGATGGGCTCATTGCGGAGGGCCTGCAAGACGAAGTTGCTGACGACTCGGCCATCGTAGGCGCACATTCTTGGGCCATAGGTGTTGAAGATGCGAGCGACACGGATGTCTATGCCGGCCTCGCGGTGGTAGTCGAAGAAAAGGGTTTCAGCGACGCGCTTGCCCTCGTCGTAACAACTGCGTGGGCCGATGGTGTTTACATTGCCCCAATAATCCTCTTTCTGGGGGTGCTGGAGGGGATCGCCATAGATCTCAGAAGTGGAGGCCTGGAGTACGCGGGCATGGATGTCCCTGGCTAGGCTGAGCATGTGAATGGCCCCCATGACGGAGGTGAGAACGGTCTTCATGGGCGAACGCTGGTAATGGATGGGCGAAGCAGGGCAGGCGAGGTTGTATATCTGGTCGACTTCCAAAGCGATGGGGTCCACGACGTCGTGGCGGATAACCTCCAGGAAGTCGTTGTGCAAAAGGTGGCGGATGTTGTCGCGGCTTCCGGTGTGGAAGTTGTCGAGGATGATGACGTTGTGGCCCTCGTTGAGCAGGCGTTCGGCCAAGTGCGAGCCGATGAATCCGCCGCCTCCGGTAATCAAGATTTTCACGGTTGGCTCCTTCAAAACTTGAGTGGTAGAATTAACCCCCGGTAAAACCGGGGGCTAAATATACTAAGGCGCCGAGTCAGGTCCGGTAGTGACGGAGGCCGGGGGAAGCACAGGTCTGCCGACGGCGAAGTAGGTGAATCCCTGCTTGGCGAGGAAACGTGGGTTATAAAGGTTTCGGCCGTCAAAGATGACCGGCTCGGAAAGGGTCTGCTTGAGGCGGTCGAAGTCGGGGCTGCGGAACTCGGGCCAATCGGTCAGGACAATAAGGGCATCGGCGCCGGCGGTAGCGTCGTAGTCGTTTTGGTAATACTTGATAGTGTCAGGCAGGACTAGCCGGGCCTTGGGTATGCCGTGTGGGTCGTGGGCCTGGATGTTGGCCTCGGCGTCGAGCAGGGCCCTGGCTACGGTGATGGCGGGTGATTCGCGGACGTCATCGGTGCCGGCCTTGTAAGTGAGGCCCCAAAGGGCAAAGGTTTTGCCGGCGACGTCGGAATTATAATAGCCGAGGATTTTTTGGACAAACGCCTGCCTTTGAAGCTGGTTTATTTCGTGAGCGGCGAGGGCGATTCGCATTTGCTGGTCGAGCTCCCGGCCGGTGGCGGCCAGGGCCTGAACGTCCTTGGGAAAACAAGAGCCCCCATAGCCGACGCCGGGAAAGAGAAAGGCGTTGCCCAGACGGGAGTCGCTGCCAATGCCCAGACGCACGTGCTGGACGTCGGCGCCGCACTTTTCGCAGAGCATGGCAATCTCGTTGATAAAAGAAATCTTGGTGGCCAAGAGGGTGTTGGCAGCGTACTTGGTGAGCTCGGCGGAGGAGGGGTCCATGACCAAAAGACGATCGGCCCGGCGCATAAATGGAGCATAAAGCTCGCGGAGGATTTCAGCGACGGCGGGGTTGTCCGTGCCGATGATTATGCGGTCGGGGGTGGTGAAGTCGGGGATGGCTTTGCCCTCTTTGAGGAACTCGGGATTGCTGGCACAATCGAAGGGCTCGTGAGTATTGCGAGCGATGAGTTCGCGGAGCTTCTTGTTGGTGCCGACGGGGACAGTGCTCTTGGCGACGATAATCTTGTAGCCGTTCATGGCCTTGGCGATCTGCTCGGCGGCGGCAAAGACGTTGGTCAGATCGGCTGAGCCATCAGCGGCAGGGGGGGTGTCGACGGCCAGAAAAATGATAAGGGATTCTTCAACGGCCTCGGTGAGGTTGGTGGTAAAGGTCAATCGCCCGCTGGCCAGGTTGTGCTTGGCCATCTCCTCGAGCCCGGGCTCGTAAATGGGGAGTCGGCCCTGGCTGAGGGCGTCGATCTTCTCCTGGTCGATGTCAACGCAGATAACCTGGTTACCGACGTCGGCAAAACAGGTTCCAGCTACCAAGCCGACGTAACCGGCGCCCACCACGCATATTTTCATAGCAACATTCCCGAGAAAAGGGTGAATTGAAAAACGGTCATCCTGGTTCCAAAGGCCAACAAGCCGAGGGTAGTATGGTACATTTGGAAACTCGGTTTGTAAAGGAGCTGTCGGGCAGACAGGGCGGATAGCAATGGAGTGGTTTATGAGCTTGATTCAAGGGAAAGGCTGACTTACAATGGTCTGGCAATCAGATCGGCGGAAAAGCTCGGCAGTGCAATTCAAGAAGGGATAAGTTATGAAGATGCTGCGAATCGATATGAGCAAAGGCACGGTGGACGAGCAGGCTGTTCCGAAAGAGTATCAGGGTCTGGGCGGGCGAGCACTGACCTCGGCGATCGTGGCGGGCGAGGTTCCGGCTCGTTGTGAGCCCTTGGGGCCTAATAATAAGCTCATCCTGGCTCCAGGGCTGCTGAGCGGAACGGCGGCTCCATGCTCGGGGAGACTCAGCGCAGGAGCAAAGAGCCCGCTGACGGGAACCATCAAGGAATCGAATGCCGGGGGGACGGCGGCTCAACATTTGGCCAGGTTGGGAATCGCGGCCATCGTGGTGGAAGCTCAGCCGAGCAACGGGGCACTGCAAGTTCTGCACGTGAGTGCGGGCGGGGCGAAGTTGGTGGGGGCAGATGAGCTGAAGAGCAAGGGGAACTATGAGACGGTGGCGGTGCTGTTGGATAAGTACGGGCAGAAGTGCTCGATAATGAGCATCGGCCAGGCTGGGGAGATGAAGCTCTCGGCGGCGAGCATTGCGGTAACGGATCCGGAGAATCGGCCGACGCGGCACTGCGGTCGAGGGGGACTCGGCGCGGTAATGGGCTCGAAGGGGCTAAAGGCGGTGGTTATCGATGCAGAGGGTGGCAAGCGGCCGGAGTCAGCCGATGGAAAGGCGTTCAGCGAGGCGGCGCGGGTGTTTGCGGCTGAGCTCAAAAAGCATGGAGTGACGGGAACGACACTGCCAATGTACGGGACCAATGCCCTGACCAACGTGATAAACGAAGCGGGGGCATTGCCGACGCGGAATTTCAGCTCCGGGCAATTCGAGGGAGCGAATAAAACGGGAGGCGAGACGCAGCGGGAGATAATCATCGAACGCGACGGCGTTCCGCAGCACGCTTGCCATCCGGGCTGTGTAATCGAGTGCTCGCGAATCTACCACAACAAGAAAAAGGAATACCTGACCAAGGGTCCGGAGTACGAGACGGTGTGGGCCCACGGGGCGGACTGCGGGATAGACGATCTTGACGCTATCGCCGAGATGGATCGACTGGAAGACGATTTCGGGCTGGATACCATCGAAACAGGTGCGACGCTGGCGGTGGCTATGGAAGCTGGGCTGGCCAAGTTCGGCGACGCCGAAGCGGCTATACGAATGGTCAAGGAGATTGGTGAAGGGACGCCGTTAGGTCGAGTTTTGGGCTGCGGAGCAGCAGTAACGGGCAAGGTATTCGGTGTAACTCGGGTACCGGTGGTGAAGGGCCAATCCATGCCAGCCTACGACCCGCGGGCCATCCAGGGGATGGGGGTAACCTACGCGACCAGCACCATGGGTGCGGACCACACGATAGGCTATAGCGTGGCTCCGAATATTCTGAAAGTGGGCGGAGATCTGGATCCGCTGAAGACCGAGGGGCAGGTGGAGATGAGCCGGAATTTGCAGGTAGCTACGGGTATGCTGGACAGCGCCGGGCTGTGCCTGTTCGTAGCCTTCGCTGTGCTGGACAGCCCGACAGCGTTC
>DAOVKO010000111.1 GCA_030631725.1 Actinomycetes bacterium
ACGTCTCGGCGGTAGAGCTCTTGGCGGGTTCCGAGGATAACGCTATTGTCGCCGGGGCAGATGCGGGTTACGTAAAGGGGCTCGGTGGAGGCGATGCCGAGTCCGCGGCGCTGGCCGAGGGTGTAATTGAAGATACTCTGGGGTTGGCCGAGGACCTTGCCGCCCGAATCAAGTATGGGGCCTGGACGCGGAGCCGCTTGCGAGCCCAGAGCATCTCGGTAGTTGCCCTGGCCGGCGAAACACAACTCCATGCTGTCGGGCCTGTCGGCAACATCAAGCCCTTTTGTGCTGGCCAAGCTGCGAACCTTTTGCTTGGTGAGCTCTCCGAGAGGCAGGACGAGCCGGTCGAGCCGATGGGGAGGGATTCCGTGGAGAAAGTAGCTTTGGTCTCTGGAGTTGTCATTGGAGCGAGCAAGACAGGTATGGCCGTTGGACTGGATGAGGCGGGCATAGTGACCGGTGGCTAGGTGGCTGATGCCGAAGGTAGCTTCCAGGAAGTCCCAGACCAGAGAGAACTTCAGGAAGCTGTTGCAGTCGACGCAGGGGCAGGGGGTGGCGCCATGGTTGTAGGCATGGCGGAAAGGTTCGATGACGAGCTTTTCAAAAGCTTGCTCCACGTCCAGAAAGTAGTGGTTGATACCCAACTGTCCACAGAGCAGGGCGGCCTGGGCTCCGCAGCAGGCGTTCAGTCGAGTGCACTGTTGGGCGACGGGAATTTTCATGGTGATCCCGAGGACGCTCCAGCCGGCGTCTTTGAGGAGCATGGCGGTAACAGTGCTGTCGACACCGCCGCTCATGAGCACGACAATCTGCCTGGCCCGGGGCTGGGCAGTCCAAGGCTCAAAAGTCGGCGGAAAGAGTTTTATCTTGGTATTATCCATATCCAGGGCGATGCTAGTAGTGCGGTGAGTTGATGTCTCTGAAGCCGCGTTGGCCGGCTTTGCGGACAATTCGTTTTATGAACCTCTTCTGGTTATGGTAGTGATTCGGGCTGGGAAAAACACGTTTGAACAGCCTGAGACGATCGGTACTGCTGAAAATCTCCAAGGACAGGGAACGGTGCAAGACGGAAAGGGGTTTGACAAGATGGCGAGTCCGGAGCCGACTGACCAAACGGGCCCGCCCGACATCGATGAGAGCGAAGTCGAAAGAATTGTCGTCCCGGCTGAGGAAAATGTGTTTAGAAGATAAAGTGGGATTGACTACCTGGGCTTCGATTAGTTGACCCAGCAGGCGGGCCAGGGTATCGATAACTCGACGTTTGAGGCTGGTAAAGGCTTGGGGGTGGAGGCGGCGCTGCAGGTAAGCCTCGTAGAGCAGGTTGCTAAGAGGCACATAGCCGCTGAGTTCGGCGGTGAGCAGGGCTGATTCACCGGCAAAAGGACCGCTGCGTTTTTCGATGAGGGCAATGGGTGCGGCAACAGGTATTCCAGCAGCGGCCAAGTTGAGATTGGCGGTCCAGTTTCTGCCGGGAACGGTCCGGGCCCCTTCGAGCCAACACTTTATAGTTCTAGATAAGGAAGAGGAGCGACAGATCTTGCGATAAGCTTTTATCTTATGGTTGCCTAAGAGGACCCTGTCGACAGTACGGTCGCAGACTCCGCGGTCATAATGCTTTTTGACAGGGCTATGATTGGAAAGATTCAGCAGGGCGTCGCCTTGGAGCAGGCCGTTCTCTTTCAAGAATGGCAGATACTTCCGATTGACCAGCAGGCGAACGGGCCAATCTGCCAAGATGACCTCGACTTCTATGGGTTCTGCAATTACGGGATTCGGAATCATTTTCAGTGCTCATGGGCGTTCGTTGGTTTTGGATTATCCGCGAGTGGTAGAACGGGAGCAGGTGGCAATGGACCGGAATATAGTTTGCAGGTATCTGCTAAGATAGACCAGTAGGTCAGGGCGTTTAGAACGCCGCTGGCGGGCAGGATTTGCACGTCGTAGCCCGGAACCTTTACGCAGGCGTCGGGCAGGGGCCAGCCGGGTTTGATGTAGATGATATTCTCTGCCGGCTCGGGGGGATCACCGGGCTGGACACTGTTATAGACGAACTTCATGCCCGATGCTTTGGCCTGTTGGATTATCGGCTTTGGCGCCTGTTGATAGCTCAAGCCGATTACGAGCATCTCTTTGTGCGGTGTTGGCTCAATGCCTTTCTGGCCGATATTATAAAGGGTCCGATTGAATCGCTGTGGTGCGCGAGGGTCCTGCAGATGACCCGGAAACAGATGTGAGATCTGCAGAACGGTAACGTTCTGAGTGGGGGTGGCTTTGAACCACCGGGCTGCCTGGTGTATCTGGGCAATCTGCTTGGTGCGCAAGGATTCGAGGGCTGTGTCAATGACATCCAAATACCGCGTGCCTAAAACTCCGGCTTTGATGGGGGCAATTTGAAAATCGTCATGGAATGTTTGCCCCTTGTACTTTTGGCCCCGCTTCCTTCCGCCGGGCAGCCCATAGCTCATGTAGTGTATAGGCATCTTACCGGCCCGAGTGCAGGCGGCGGTGAGCTCACCGGTCCAGAGCCAGAGATTGATGACGTTGAGCACAGTGTCGGCAGGGATTAGTTTTGGTTGGCCGGAGACCGTAACAACAAGACCAGAGTGTGGTAAATTCTCAATCAGCCAGGCGGGTGTGGGGGGTTGCGGGTCTTGCCGGGTCCTGGAAGCAAAGGCGACTACGTATATGCCCTGCGACTGCCAAGCCTTGATCTTCTGGAGATCCTGAGGGTTGAGGGTTCCCGGGACTGCATAAAGCACAACATCGCCGGTAGTTGGAGTTGACGTGCCGATAAGCCGAAGGCTCATCAATCCACCGGCCCGACCGTTAGCTTCTCCATCGAAGCCGGGCTGTCGTCCGGCGGCCCAGATGTTGCCTCCGGCAAGCAGATTTTTGGAGGCCTGTTCGGCTGAGGCAGTAATGTGGGGCAGATTTGATCGCGTTTGAGCCAGCCCCTGTCTGATAAGGTCGAGGTAAGCTACTGCGCCAGATGGTTGTTGTTCTTGGGCGCAAAGTCTGGTTGAGAACAGGACGACCACGATCAGTCGTATGATCCAATGGGCGGGTCCAAATTTCATGACATATCTCCGAAAAGAATTAGAGGTTTTCCAAACGCTGCTGACGGTCGTGGGCTTCAAGGGCGTCGAGGAGAGTATCGAGATCACCGGCGATGATGCGGTCGAGGCTGTAAAGGTCGAGATTGATGCGATGGTCGCTGAGGCGGTTTTGGGGGAAATTGTAGGTTCGGATTCGCTGGGAGCGGTCGCCGGAGCCAATCATATTGCGGCGGGTGGATTCGCGCTGGGCTCGCTTTATGGATTCGAAGTGATCGAAGAGGCGTGATTTGAGGATTCGCCAGGCCTTGGCCCGATTCTTGTGCTGGGATTTTTCATCCTGCATAGAAACAGTGATTCCGGTGGACAGGTGGGTGAGCCTGATGGCAGAGGAGACTTTATTGACGTTCTGTCCCCCGGGACCGCTGGCCCGGAAGACATCCTCGCGAACTTCGTCGGGCTTGATATCGATATCGAGCTTTTCGGGTTCGGGCAGAACGGCCACGGTGGCGGCGGAGGTGTGAATTCGACCCTGGGCCTCGGTAACCGGGACGCGCTGGACGCGGTGACCGCCGCCCTCGTAGGCCAATCGCCCATAGGCGCCGGGACCAGTAAGGGAAAAGATGACTTCGCGGAATCCGCCCAGATCGGTGGGAGAGAAATGGATGAGTTCGGTTTTCCAGGACTGGCTCTCGGCATATCGAGTGTACATCTGGTAGAGGTCTCTAGCGAAGAGAGCGGCTTCTTCACCACCGGTTCCGGCCCGGATTTCCATGATGCAGGAATCGACGTCCAACTGCTGCTCAGTCAGCAGGGCCCGCTTGAGCTGCTCGACAGCCTGGGCGGTGAGAGCTTGAAGCTCAGGCAATTCCTCTTGGGCTAACTGGAGCAACTCCGGGTCGGAATCTTTGCCGTCAGTGATTTGGCGGGCCTCTTGGAGGGCTTGGGCAGCCTGCTTGTAATTGCCGTAGAGCTCGACGAGCTTGTCAAGGCGTCCCCGCTCCTTGGAAAGCTCGACCAGACGCAGATGGTCACAGGCCACCTCGGGCTTGGCCATCTGGAGCTCAAGCTCGGCGTGGCGAGCGGTGAACTCTTCCAGACGAAGCACAAGGTTTTCGCTCAGCGATTCCGCGGTCATATCTGCACTCCAATCGAGCGGCAGGGCTCCGTGTCTTCAACATAGGGCAAAACAAAGACGCCACGGTCAGGAGATCAAACCAGAGCCGCGGCGTCAGATCGGGTAACGGTATCTACTTTTTGTCTTCGGATTGGTCCTTTTCGTCGGTTTTGTCTGAGTTTTTGGAGACAGGGGCAGCACCTTTCCAGTTGTACTTGCGCTGGAACTTTTCGATCCGGCCGGCCGAGTCGACATACTTCTGCTTGCCGGTATAGAAGGGATGGCACTTGCCGCAGACCTCGACGACGATCTTCTCCTTGGTGGAGCGAGTAACGAAAGTCTCGCCACAACCACAAGTTACGGTGGCTTCGACATACTTGGGATGGACATCTTTCTTCATAATCATACTCCCAGAATCCAAGGAATTCTATCGGTCAGGCAGGTGAAGGTCAAGAGGAAAAATCTTAGCCAAGGCGAGCCGGGGGCGAGAGCTTGAGAGTTTGGGTTGGTTAGCCTAGAATGAAGGCTGTATGGCCTGATTTGGGCGGATGGCAGGAACCATTGGAAAGATGAAAAATGACCAAGCAACCAAGCGATAAACTGATGTCCTATACCCCGGTGGCCCTGCAGATGTACGATGTCCTCGCGGAGGACATGGAGAGAGTACGTGAACTTTTCGGGCAGGAACTGCAGAGTAATCTGCCGCTGGTCAACGAGCGAATTGAACAGGTGGGAAAATTCCGAGGCAAGATGCTGCGTCCGTGTCTGGTACTGCTATGCGGGCGGGCCTGCGGTCCTGTGGGGCACAGCCATCATATCGTGGCAGCGGCGGTCGAGATGATTCACATGGCGGCCTTGATTCACGACGACGTTCTCGATGAGTCCCAGGTCCGCAGGCGCGGAGCTACGCTGAATGAACTCTACGGCAACGAGACGGCGATATTGGCGGGCGACTTTCTTCTGAGCCACACCTTTAGCCTCTGCAGCCAATTAAGATCCCAAAGACTTTGCAGCATAATCGCATCGACCACCAACATGGTGTGCGAAGGTGAGATAATGCAGGTGGCTCACAAGGAGGACTGGGAGCTGAGGGAAGAGAAATATCTGGAGATAATCTCGCGCAAGACGGCGAGCCTGTGTGGGACTTGCTGTCGTTTGGGCGTGGAGTGCTCGGCAGAGTCGGCAGAGTTGGCCCGGGTGATGGATGATTACGGCTGTGCTCTGGGGATGGCCTTTCAAATTACCGACGATTTACTGGACCTGCTGGGCAGCGAACCGGTGGTGGGCAAGACTCTGAGTCGGGACTTTCTCCAAGGAAAATTGACTTTGCCTTTGATTAGAGCACGGGACCGGCTCAGTGGTGCTGGGCGAAAGGAGTTGATGGAGCTTATAAGTGGGACATGCCCGGAAGATTTGGACCGGCTACGCAATGTACTTAGCGATTGCGGGAGTATTGATTCGGTTGAGAAGACGGCTCAGGACTACATCGAACGGGCTGTGGAAAAGCTGACCGTTCTGCCGGCCGGGACTGAGCGGGAGGCCTTGGAGAAGATAGCCAGGTTTGTCGTCGAGCGGCACACCTAGCTTGCGGTGCAGACATCAAATAGGGGGGTTTTCTCAGCAAACGCTGGAAATAACAAGAGCGGGCGATGGGAATCGAACCCACATAGTCGGCTTGGAAGGCCGATGCTCTACCATTGAGCTACGCCCGCGGAGGCCAAATCAACAATTCCGCGGCTACAACGACATTGGAACACAGAGTTTACACCCCACAACCATGCCGGTCAATGGCCTGCTGAGTTACCTTGGCGAGCCGCCTTTTTAGACTGCCCGAAGGAAAGGATGAGCCCACTTGCGGGCACTTCGCGCCGTCAAACCGCTATCAGAGTGAGGGGGTATTTACCGGACTTTTAGAGACTGTAGCAAGCTTGTCGGGAGAAACGCTTCATTTGAGTATGGTGGCCTTTGGGCGAAAACCGGCATTTTCTGTCAAGCCACGAAGATGAAGGCACATATGGACTGAAACAGCAAACATTGGAAAGAATAATATACCAGTAAGCTCTTTATTTATTGGATGTTACAGAAATATTACCCGCTTACCCTGCTACAGTCTCCAGTTATTCCCCCATTTTGGAGCGAATTCCTTTCCATTTGCTTCCATTCCGTTCCACATGCTGAAAGAACTGCCAAGAGCATAACTTCTTATAAATTCCACTCTTTTCCACTCAATTCCTAATCGGGGCGACTGGATTCGAACCAGCGACCTCTTGACCCCCAGTCAAAAGACGACCTTTTACAACCCCTTGCAATCACTACACTAACAATCGGTACTATATGGGCTTATAGCACTACCGGTGCACTCGCGGCGCACTGGCGAAGCAGTCTAATCGTACCCAATGCGCCACAATTGCGCCACAATAGATGCTCTTCGGCCCGCATTAGCCAGCAGCTAAGTAGGCATACTGGCATCCTCTCGAGTTTCTATCCTCTTGCGGCAAACTAAAGAATTGATGGTTTCGCCATTACGTGCCGCCGTAGAGTATAAGCGGCGCAAATCCTCGTACTCGAATCGGCGCATTGCCAACCCCAAGTCCACGATAGACACCCCTCTGAACAGCAAATGGATACCCACACACAAACCGATCATCCAATATGCGGAGGTTGGCCACTGTGCCCAGATAAACACCCCTAGAAACACAGCTAAAACGCCACTGATTAGCATCCAACTTCTACTTATGTCAGGGTGCATTTGTGACACTAGACT
>DAOVKO010000026.1 GCA_030631725.1 Actinomycetes bacterium
GAGCAGGGCCAGATCCCCATGCACCTGCCTTACATTGTGATTATCATTGATGAATTGGCCGACCTGATTATCACTGCCAGCAAGGAGGTGGAAAATTACATCATTCGCCTGGCCCAGAAGAGCCGGGCCGTCGGCATCCACCTGATCGTGGCGACTCAAAGGCCCAGCGTGAACGTAGTAACCGGCTTGATCAAGAGCAATCTGCCCTGCCGTATTTCCTTCCGCGTGGCCTCCAGGCAGGAGTCGCGAATCGTCCTCGACCATAACGGAGCCGAGACCCTTCTTGGCCGCGGTGACATGCTCTTTCTCCAGCCCGGCACCGACCAGTTGATTCGCGCCCAGGGGGCCATGGTTGAAGACCACGAAATCAAACAGGTAATCGACTATATGCGCAAGCAGACCCAGGCCGACTTCAGTCCCGAACTGAGCCGACTGAGCTATACCGACGCGGACGGACAAACCATTCGCGACCCCTTGTTCGACAAAGCAGTGGAAATGGTTCTGGCCAGCGAGCGGGCCAGCGTCTCACTGCTACAGCGCCGATTGGGCGTTCCCTTCGCCCGTGCAGGGCGGATCATCGAGATGATGGCCGAGTCCGGCGTAGTAAGCCCCGACCGCGGCACCCAGGCCCGCGACATCCTCATTACCGCAGCCGAATGGCACCGGATTCAAGCCCAGACCGCCCGCGACACCGCTGACGGTTTCGCTGATTTGCAGGACCAAGACGACGAAGGCGTCCCCGCCGCGATCGACGACCAGGACATCCGTGATTGATTTTTTTCTCGAACGCCCCCGGGATACGTCCCGGCGAATTATTTTATCGCGAGTTTTACGAAGGTTTGTACTCAAGCCTCAAGCCTGTTTTGCAGGAGTCTAAACATGCCGGACAATCAAGACCAATTCAGTCCCCCGCCGCCGCCTCAACAGCCGTCGCCCGGCCCGCCCGATCTGGGCGCTCCCATGCCCCCACCGCCGCCGCCGCCTGTGAGCATGCCCGTTATGCTCCCTTCGCCGCTGCCCAAGAAAACCCTCGTCAGTCGGATCAAAGACGCCTTGGTGCTGATTGTCTTCTTCGGCTCACTAGTGCTGAACCTGTTATTGATAATCGCTCTTGGCGCCCAAGGTCTGGATGCCGGAGTGCGGGAAACGCTTCTTCTCGACGGTGCCCGGGACCAGCAGATCGCCGTGATTGACGTAAAAGGAATGATCACAGACGAGTTGGCCGGGCAGCTTTGGCCGCAGTTCAAACGGGTTAGGGACAATAAAGACTACAGGGCCCTTCTGCTTTACGTCAATTCGCCCGGCGGAGGCGTCACCGCCTCCGACACCATCGCCCACTACGTCAACCAGATCAAAGCAGCCGACAAGCCGGTGGTAGTCTTCATGGGCTCCGTCGCTGCCAGCGGAGGATACTACGTCTCAGCCGGCGCGGATTACATCATGGCTGGCCCCACCACCACCACCGGCAGTATTGGCGTATTGGCAGTGATACCCAATATTCACGGCACATTGGAGAAAATAGGCGCTCACGTGACTGTAATCCGTTCGACCCCAGCCACTAGGAAGGCCCTGGGTTTACCCTTTGAACCCTGGGATTCCGTCAAACGCGAGTATTTCCAAAAGCGTATTGACCCCCTCCATAAGCGTTTTGTTGACGTGGTTCACAAAGGCCGGCAGGAGCACTTCCCTGATATTTCAGTTCTCCAAAAGCTCGCCGACGGCGCCGCCTTGACCGCCGCTCAGGCCAAGGCTGCCAAGCTCATCGATCAGGACGACGCCTACTTCGAGGATGCTATGGACAAGGCCGCCGAACTGGCCAAGCTCGACAAACCCAAGGTCGTTCGTTTGAGTAAACCCCCCAGCTTGCGCGAAACCCTCACCGGCGCCGCCAAAGCCCAAAATACTCTCATCAATATTGACGCTTCATTTCTCGACGACCTGACCACTCCTCGCCTGCTCTACCTCTGGCAAGGACAATAAAGAAATATCAAAAATCAAAGTGTAAAAATCAAAATGACATGTAAAAAAGTAAAAGTTTCTACTTTCCTTCTTTCGAGTTTTACAGCCGTTGTTTCTTCCCTTTTTGAATTTTGATTTGTAATTTTCATATTTGCTTTTTGATATTTTATATTTTGTGTGTTCTACTTGTCTAGTCGCAGACCCAACTTCCGGGCATAGTTTTTTGCGGCGTTTATTTCCGCTCGACTTGGCAGCCGATCGATTTCGCTGAACTCACCAGCCCGGTAACACGGCCGATATTGACCCATCACGTTGACGAAAGTTTTGCCCGATATCTCCTTAGCCAGAAACTCCAGCACTTCTTCGCTGCCCGCCAGCCCGTTTGGCAGAACTAAGTGCCGGACCAATAGTCCGCGAGTTGCCAGGCCGTTTTCGATTTGCAAATCGCCCACCTGCCTGTGCATTTCTTTTAGTGCAGCTTTACAGACCTCGGGATAATCGCCGGCTCCGCAGAGTCGCTCGGCCACTCGCCCGTCGGCAAATTTGAAATCCGGCATATATATATCCACTAGCCCCGCCAATCCCTTCAGCGTCCCAACAGACTCATATCCCCCGCAGTTATAGACTATTGGCACCTTCAGCCCGACCCGCCGGGCTATTCCCACGGCCTGGGCTATGCGCACCGCTACGTGGCTCGGCGTAACAAAGTTGACATTCTCGCAGCCGCGTTTTTGTAAATGCAGCATCAACTGAGCCATTTCCGCTGGCCTCGTCTCGGCTCCCTCGTTGGAATGGCTGATATCGAAGTTTTGGCAGAAGCTGCATCCCAGGTTACAGCCAGCCAGGAATATCGTCCCCGACCCGCCCGCGCCGACCAGGACCGATTCTTCGCCGAAGTGAGGCCCAGCCGAGGCCACCACCGCTTCACTCCCGATTCGGCAAAACCCCACCTCCCCCGCCAGGCGATTGACTCCGCAGTTGCGGGGACAGAGCTGGCAGGATTTTAGTAGCTCTTCGCTCAGCTCAAAAGTCTTGCTTTCGCCACTCATAAGTTCGATAGTATAGAGCCTGGCGACGGCATTCGACAAGAGTTTTCGCTATATTGAAAGGTCCACATTATGAACTTTTTAGCAATTGCAATATTGTCAATTAATTTTTTTGGCTTCTTGTTTTTTGACTTCTTGATTGATTATATTTTCCCAAATGCAGACTGGAGAAAGCATTTCCTTAAATTGCCTGTTGTTCTTCAAAAACTATCCGTTTTTGTTTTTGTAGGACCACTATTCATTTCTCCACTGATCCCACAGAATAGATTCAATATGAGCGAGTATATTTCACTGCCGATAGGAATATTACTTTTTGTATTTGGAGGGATTACCGGAATTTTAGCTCTTTTTAAATTTGGGACTATTCCAGCTGTTAGAAAAAAATCTAACCTAATAACGACAGGCATATATAGAGTTGTTCGACATCCAATTTACAGCGGAACTCTAATAGCCGTGTTGGGATGGACAATACTATTAAAATCAACAATATCAATTGTGTATTTCCCAATTCTTTTTCTATTGTACTATTTGCCGATTGCTGGTGAAGAAAGAAGGTTAGTCGAACAATATGGCGATGAATATATAGAGTATAAGAAAAAAGTGCCTAAACGCTTGATACCATTTGTAATCTAAGAGCGGGTAAAAGGACTATGGGGGCCGTTCAAGAGGCCTTTACCGACCAATTACGCCTTGACACCCATCCCCCCAAGCCTATGATATAAAGGTCAGTTCAGAAATCGGGTGGGTTGTGTTGTGCCCAAAGAAAATATACGCAGGCCCACGGATAGGCCGTCAAACCTGCCTCTCTCGGCAAGCGAGCCAGAGGATGGGCCTTATACGAAAATCGTCTGATCAGTAGTCCGAACCAGAAAGGAGACTATCATGCCCGCAGAAACTTTCATGTGGCCTGGTGTGTCAGGGACAGAGTACAAGTATTGGATCTACAATATAGGTCAGTCCTTTCAGGATGATCCCGCCAACTATATCTTTGCCAAAGAGACTTCTCCTGGTAGCTGGACCCCGCTTTACATTGGTCAAACGGAAAGCTTAAAAGACAGACTCTGCGGCCATGACAAACTCGAGTGCGTAAAGCGACACGGAGGCACCCATATTCATGCCCACAAGAATGCTGGCGGTGAGAACGTCCGCAAGGCAGAGGAAGCAGATCTGATAGCCAAATGGAATCCTTCATGTAACAAGCAATGATTCACCGGTCTCGAAAAACGTAGGAGATCTCGATCCTGATAAAACTGTTTATGTCTATATCTTTTGACAGTATCGTAGAAAACTAGCGAACCAGCGGCCGCGCACGGGCCACGTACATGGGAAGTTTGCTCGCTAGGTAACGTAGGAATGTTCAGAAAGGACGTAGCAATGGCCAAAAAAAAGAAAGCTGCGAAGAAGAAAGCTAAGAAGAAGGCCAAAAAGAAGAAAGCGATTTTAGATGGAAGTTCTCCAACATTTCGCGCCCGCACGGTACTAGAGCACGCAAACTCATCTGTTGCACATTTCTTCAAAGCGTTCGAAACCGTTCGTAAAGATCGCGGGGGTTCCCACGGGCCTCCTAGAGATGAAGAACAAGACTTGATACGTTCAGCCTTGATATTCGCCGCTGCGGGCCTCGACTCAATCCTGAAGCAACTCGTTCGCCGAACGCTGCCATCCCTGGCCGCATCTGACCCCTCCGTTCAGAAAGGATTTGAGACATTCGTCCAACGCAAGCTCAGAGGAGAGAGCCAGAGTCCCGATAGCGTCCCAGGCCACAAGTTCTTGGCTGGTGTATTGATAGCATCATCCCCGTATAACCGTCTTTTGGAGGATTATGTACTACATTTGACCGGCACTAGTCTCCAATCAGTCGATCAGCTCTTTAACACAGCGGAGGCGCTTGGTATTGATTTACAGACTGTCAAGAACAATAAGGAAAAGCTTAGCACGATTTTCAAAATACGCAACCAAATCATACATGAACTCGACGTCCATTTTGGTGCGGGACGTGGCCACCGGAAGCGTAACAGTCGTACACGTGAGTCACTCGAACAATACACTAGTCTTCTTCTCAAGCTTGCAGAGGAAATGATCGACAGCGTGGAAGTGAAACTAGGAATTAGTCCCTAATAATCCGCTGGCCTGGGAAGCTGCACAGGCCCCGCCGTTGAGCTTGACGTGATGCAGAAGCCATCTAAGCAATAGTTCCCTATGAAAGGAGAAATAGATTGAAGAAGGAAACAGACTGTTTTGTATTCACTGTGCTTGCTGTTGCACTCACGACTCTAGTGGCTGGTTGCGGCACAATACGCACACACCGGCAGATACAGCAACCAGTTGAATCCGTCCTAACGACAGGCGTCGGAGGTACAATATTTCGACTTAACAAAGTCGGTGATTTGCCAAATGCTTTTGGCGGGCGAGACATATGGGGCGGTAAAGTAGATAAGGGATTTGCACAAATGAAGTTGGCTAGTATTGACGGAGATATATTAACACTGGAAGTATTGGACATAGATCGGCAGTCATCAGAAACGGTGATGGACCGCTATAAACCATTTCAGCAAGACACCACGGTGAACGTTGATGTGCAGACTTCAACTAGTATTGGGGCGCAGGACTACCCAAAACCATATGAAATAAGGTTCGACACAAGAAAACAAAAAGACATAACTATTTCAGGGATTCGAGTGACATTCATAGAAGTCCAGCCATACAGCGTGCAATACAGACTCGAAGACGTCCAGTCAAAGTGATAGCGAACAAGTTTAGCTCGGACGCAAGTTCCGCTGCGATCCAAAGTGGTGGGTAAGGTTTTCATTATCTGAGATTTTGGTCCATCTTCGCTAAAGATACGGTGGATCTACGGTCTGAGTTTGAGGAATGGATCCACGCTGGAGTTTATCCCGCACTTGATGCGGGGCAGAGATGACATAAGGAAAGGAACGCCATGAAAACATTACGACAGATCGGCTCGTTGGCGTTTGTGCTGGGGCTGTTCGTTACCGTATTTGCCGGCGTGCCTTGGCACGTGATGGTGGAGGACGATCCGCCCATCCCCTTGTGGCTGCAGATTGCGGTGTTCTGCCTGCTGGGCGGAATACTGCTGGTCCTGCTCTGTCTGGCTATCGAACAAAGGAAAATCAAGCCCGCAGAAGCTGGGCCGGAGGCTAAAGCCGAGACGAAAGTGCTGCTGTTGAACTCGGATAAAGTGGCGGGGCGAGAAGCGCGCGAGATCCTCGGCCTCGTCCAGGGCCACACCGTATTTGCCATCTGGCTGGGCAAGGACCTCTCCGCCATAGTCCGGCTGATCCTCGGCGGCGAACTGACCGAATACACGCAGATGATGGGCCAAGCTCGGGCGACAGCTACCAGCCGAATGATCGCCCAGGCCGCCAGCTTGGGAGCCGACGCGATAATCAACGTCCGCTACATGACCACCAGCGTCGTCGGCAGTGCGGCCGAACTCTTAGCCTACGGCACCGCCGTCAAGCTCAGCCAATAGACTAAAGGACTCAAGCCTCACGCCTTTCCTCATCTGTGGCTAATTATCTTCCTTTCTGCGTAATCAGCGCAATCAGCGTCTTTAATTAGACTGTAGGCCATAGGCTGTAGACTTGAGTATCTTGTCTTTGTTTTACTGCGCCTCAAGCCTCAGGCCTCACGCCTTTCCTCATCTGTGGCTAATTTCTGTATTTCTTTCTGTATTTCCCCCCTCAAGCCTCACGCCTCAGGCCTCAAGCCTTCCTACTTGACAAAGCGTTAGCCAAAAACTACACTCCAGCAGCCAGGTCATCGTAGACGGCCAGTAGGCAAATCAGTTGGAGTGTTCGTGCTGAAAATAACCCTGCCAGATAAGTCAGTCCTGGAAGTAGCTAAGGGAACGACGCTAGCCCAGTTAGTCGCCAAGATCGGCCCGCGTTTGGCCAAGGCCGCCCTGGCCGCTCGCATCGATGGGCAGTTGGTGGACTTATCCTGTCCGATCGAGGTCGATGCCGCCGTGGAGATCATCACCGCCAAGTACCCCGACGCTCTGGAAATCCTCCGCCACACTGTCGCCCACATCCTGGCCCAGGCCGTCAGACACATCTACGGCGACCAGGTCCAGTACACCATCGGCCCACCGTTGACGGACGACTTCCAGTACGGCTTTTACTACGACTTCGATTTGCCGCAGACCATCACCACTGAGGATTTGCCGACCATCGAGAAGGAGATGGCCAAGATCGTCAAGCAGGACCTGCCCATCCGGCGGCTGGAGCTCGAGCCCGCCGCGGCCAAGCAGCGCTTCGCCGAGCTGGGCCAAACGTACAAAACCGAGATGATTGACGACCTGCTCCGCGACGAGCAGCTGCCCACGGTCAGCCTGTATGAGCAGGGCGATTTCACCGACCTTTGTCGCGGCCCGCATCTGCCCTCGACCGGCCGAGTCGGAACATTCAAGCTCCTGGCCGTAGCCGGGGCCTATTGGCGGGGCGACGCTGCCAACAAGATGCTCACCCGCATATACGGCACAGCCTTTTTCGATAAGAAGCAATTGGCCGTCCATCTGGAGAAACTGGAAAAGGCCCGCAAGCAGGACCACCGCGTCCTGGGCCGACAGCTCGAACTCTTCAGCGTACACGCAGACATCGGCCCGGGCCTGATTCACTGGCACCCCAAGGCCGGCCTGATCCGCCACCTCATCGAGTCCTTCTGGCAGCAGGAGCACCTCAAACGCGGCTATGACATCGTCTACACGCCGCATATTGGGAGCGAGCGGATATTCCAGATTTCCGGCCACCTGGAAAAATACGCCGAGATGATGTACTCGCCCATGGACATCGACGGAACCGACTACTACCTCAGGCCCATGAACTGCCCCGGACACATCCGCATATACCAGACCCGCCCGCACAGTTATCGCGAGTTGCCCCTGCGCTATTGCGAGTTGGGCACGGTCTATCGCTACGAGCCGACCGGCACCTTGCACGGGATGCTCCGGGTTCGCGGCTTTACTCAGGATGACTCGCACATATTCTGCACTCCCGAGCAGTTGGTCGACGAGGTGGTCGGCGTGTTGGAGTTGGCTGACTATATGCTCAAGAGTTTCGGCTACACTTATAGCGTGTACCTGGCCACTCGCCCGGATAACTTTCTCGGCACCGAGGCCCAGTGGGATTTCGCCACCAAGGCTCTGTCCCAAGCCCTGGAATCTCGCAGTATCAGCTACGAAATCGACCCGGGCGGCGGGGTATTTTATGCCCCCAAAATCGACCTCAAGGTCAACGACTCCCTCGGCCGACAGTGGCAGGGACCCACCATCCAGGTGGACCTGAACCTGCCCTCAGCCGACAGATTCAATATTAGCTATGTCGGGCCGGACAACGCCGAGCACGAAGTGATCATGATTCATCGCACCGTGCTGGGCTCCATGGAGCGCTTCGTCGGCGGGCTCATCGAGCACTACGGCGGAGCCTTTCCCCTGTGGCTGGCACCGCTGCAGGCGGTGGTGCTTCCCATCTCCGAGAAATTCAGCCAATACGCCGAGAAGGTCCACCAGCAGCTGCTCCGGGCCAATTTGCGTTCGCAGGTAAACCAAAGTGCCGACACGATTTCCGCCAAGATTCGCCAGGCCACCCTTGAGAAAATCCCCTATATGCTCATCGTCGGTGCCAAGGAGGTCCAGGCCCAGCAGGTAGCCCTCCGCGGACGCACCGAGGGGGATTTGGGCACAATGGCCCTTGACGAATTCGTTCGGCGCTGTCACAATGAGATCCAGCAAAAGGGTTCGGCCAAGTAGCTGGCCCGGGCTTTGGGCGCCGGCCGACGGCGTCGCAACGTTTTTCATAAGAAAGGAATAACCATCGCTCGAACGGATCTTCGGGTTAATGACCAAATCAGAGTCTCGCCGGTACGTCTAATAAATGAAGAAAACGTACAGGTGGGCATAATCGAGACCAAGCAGGCCTTGGCCCTGGCCCTCGAGGCCGGACTAGACCTTGTGGAGGTCTCGCCCAACGAAGAGCCGCCCGTTTGCCGGATTATGGATTACGGCAAATGGAAGTACAGCCGTAGTAAAAAGACCACAAAAACAAAGGCTCACGTATCCATACTCAAGGAAATCCGCCTGCGCCCCAAAACTGGTATCCACGACCAGGAAGTGAAAATCAAACGGGCCCGCGAGTTTCTGGGCAAAGGTGACAAGGTCCTTTTTTCCATGCGCTTCCGCGGGCGGGAGATGGCCCACCAGGATATCGGCACCCAGATGTTCGAAGACATCAAACTCAAGCTCGAAGACCTGGCCAAGGTCGAAACTAATTGGTCCATGAGCGGCCGAAGATTGAGTATGGTGCTGGCTCCTAAGTAAATCGTACCTGGCCCGCAGGTTAGGCAGATAAATCTAGAATTTGGAAAAGTTGATTACTATGGGCAAGATGAAAACACACAAAGGCGCATCCAAGCGAATGAAGGTCCGGCCCGGCGGAACGGTGAAGTTCAAGAAAGCCGGCGCCGGCCATCTGATGAGCGGCAAATCCGGAAAACGTTGCCGCAACCTCCGCCGCGGGGGAAAGGCCCCCACCGCCGTAGCCGCAAAGATCCGCGAAGCGCTTAAAAGCTAAGACCGTCCAAATATCAAGAAGCTAACGCTATAAGGATTCAATCCGGGCTGAGCGGGATTCTTTTGCATTTCGATTTTCCACCCCTTTTGCCGGCAGGGTGGTCGTGCCCGGTAGATCGGTCGAGTCGCCCGCGCCGGAGTGGCCCTTCAGCGAATTGATGGCCTCGAAAATTTGCTGCCGGACCTGTTCGGGCCGTCTGATGTTTTGCCAATAGGCCGCGGCCTTGTCTGATGAATTCTTGACCAGGCCGATGGTCCCTAAACCCACAAGCCTCTCGGCCACGCCGACGCTCAGCAGTACATCCTTGAGTTGCAGCAAAGAGCACTGAAACATCTCCACCCGCACTACCCCGCGAATCCGCAGAACACGCAGGTTTGTCAGAATATAGACTCGGCTCTGCCACTGCAGCAGTCCAAAGGCCAAACGCACCACCATCCCCGCCAGGCAGATAGCCAGCAGCACTTGTTGAGCCTGCATGCCCAACCATCCCATCCGGACTGACAGCCAGGATATTATCCCAAGGGGCAGCAGAATAGCCAACCAGCGGCTGGAAACGAACAGCACATAACAAAGCGACGGCTTGATAGCCAGGATAATAATCTCTGAGCCCCTAAGCAGGCCGAACTTAGCCAGTTGAGCTGCCGATTGGGCCAAGCCCACCGAACCTGTCTGTGTAAGTGCCTTAGCCATATCTTCAACGTCCCTGCTTATGCTGTTCGCCCCAATACTTTAGAGCAGCTCGGCGCCCTCTTTCACCCGGCAGAAAAGAACGCCCGCTGATTCGTCTGGCTGCGTCCAGGGCTGCATCAATATTTTTAATTTTGTTTTCGCCCAGGCCTTCCATCACCGCTCGCAGGGCGACTTCATCCAGCTTCACCAGCGACTCAATCGCTTGGGCGCTGACCCCTCGGTCCGGATCGTCGAGCAAGGTCGCCAATGCTCCGGCGGCGGCGGTGTATTTGATGCCGCCGAGTTTATTGGCCGCCAAAAAACGAACCCACGCGTCCTCATTGTCCAGGGCTCTAAGCAGCACCGGACCCAGACGTTGAGGATTGTCTTCGGCCAGGCCGGCCAACTCAAATATGGCCCCAAGACGAGTCTCCCGATCAGACGACTTGAGCTGAACTTCCAGCCGGAGAATTCGCTCATCAGTAACTACCGTTTCGGCTGGGGCTTTGCCTTGAGGACTTTGCCCCCAATCCACCGGCATATACGGCCGTTTATAGGCCACAACCACTACCCCAACTACCGCAGCAGCCGAGGCCAAAATAACCGAGAATATGATTATCCAGGCAAGTCTGTTCAAATTTGCTTTCTCCCGGATGGCCCTTAGGCACTCTAATGCTCTGTTGAAAAGATATCGGGCCGGGTCATTGCGAGCACTTCGCTTTGCTCAGCATAAACTCCGCGAAGCAATCTCAAAGCTCAGAAGTCGAGATTGCCACGGCCCTCTGGGGCCTCGCAATGACAGAAAGAGGCTTTCAACAGAGCATTAGAGTGCCTTAGATAACAGAGCGGTTGTCCTCTTCGCTCTTGCCTTGCATCGTGTAGCCCTTGCTTTGACGATCGTGGTTGATCTTCAGCTTTTGCTGGTAAAGCCTAAATATGTCCTCTGCATCTAGCCCCACACACTGGGCCAGCGATATCCAGAAGAAAAGCATATCGATCACCTCGACCCGGGCGTTCTGCAGATCGTGCAGCTCGAAGCGTCGGCCTTGGCTGGCCTCGGCGCACCAGTGCTTCCAAAAAGTGCAGTCCCGCAATTCCTCGACCTCGGAGCTCATGGCCGCCAGATAGTTACTAATCCATTGGCCCGCCACTTGAGGATCGAAATTCTCCTTGAGCTCTTCAGCGTCAAAACCGGTTCGCTTGTTCAGTTCCGCTTGCCATTCGAATAATTTTCTAAGCATGGCCCATCTTTCCCGTAACTGCTGGACTAAGGAATTGGAAAAGCTTCGCATATCTCCAGGACCCGCCCTTTTACCCGTTTGCAGACGGATTCGGCGCCCTTGGAGCTTAGCACTTCGTCGATACAGGCAGCTAATACTTTAGTCTCGTCCGGCCCCAGGCCGCGAGTGGTAATCGCCGGCGTGCCCAGCCGCAGCCCGGAGGTCTCTGTGGGCGGTCGCTGGTCAAATGGTATGGCATTTTTGTTGACGATGATCTGGGCACTTTCGAGCCAGTCGGCCGCCTTCCGACCGGTCAGTTGAGGATAATTAGCCCGCAGGTCCAGCAGCAGCAAGTGGTTGTCTGTGCCGCCACTGACCAGACGATAGCCGCGCCCGAGCAGTTCCTCAGCCAGGGCATGGGAATTGTCGATAATGGCTTGACAATACTGCTTGAACTCCGGCTGGCCGACTTCGACCAGGGCCACCGCCTTGGCCGCCACCTGTTGCAGAAGCGGTCCGCCCTGCAAACCGGGACAGACGGCTGAATCCAGGCGCTTGGCGTACTGGGCCTTACACATGGCAATGCCGGAGCGTGGCCCGCGAAGCGTCTTGTGCGTAGTCGTGGTGACGAAGTCCGCAGGCTCAGCGGGGCTGTTATGCAGGCCGGCCACCACCAAACCGGCGATGTGGGCGATGTCGGCCATCAACATGGCCCCGGACTCCTGGGCGATCCGGCCGAAGGCCGCAAAGTCGATCTCTCGAGGATAGGCCGACGCCCCGCAGATGATCAGCTTGGGCCTATGCTTCAAAGCCAACTGGCGGACCTGATCCATGTCAATCCGTTCACTCTGTCGGTCCAAGGTGTAATGCACTGCCTTATAGACGCTGCCGGAGAAATTGACTTTCAGCCCATGGGTTAAATGGCCCCCATGGGACACATCCATCCCCAGAATAGTATCGCCGGGTTTGAGGACGGCAAAATAGACGGCCATGTTCGCCTGGCTCCCGGCGTGAGGCTGGACGTTGGCGTGCTCGGTGCCGAAAACCTCTTTCGCCCGCTCAATGGCCAATCGCTCAATATCGTCGGCACACTCACAGCCACTGTAATATCGTTTGCCGGGCAGGCCCTCGGCGTACTTGTTGGTCAAGGCCGACGCCGTCGCCTGCCGAACGGCCAGAGAGGCGTAGTTCTCCGAAGCAATCAGATTCAGAGTCTTCTGCTCGCGAAGCTCCTCTGCCTGGAGAATCTCCGCCGCCAGAGGATCAACCTTGGCCACCTCGTCCGTCCAGGCGGCAATCCGCTCGGCCAGGCTGGGGGAAATTCCATCGCTCATAACGCTCACCTGTATTCTTGGACAGACAATAAGTCCATTACCTATGTCTGTTTCTAGCACATTTACATCCTTGCCTCAAGGGAATATTCCCTTGGGCTTTGCTCGGGGTTCGGATATTCTATGCGATAGCTCTTTGGCAGCTCGATTTCCAATGAGTTCTTCGTGGGAATTAGGCCTGAAGTGGCCGTCCAAAAAGCTCGGCCCTGTCCGAATATTGGAGGAGAATAATGTCTGTCAAACCTTGCCGTCCGAAGTGGAAGGCTACTATGACCGACCGCCAGCGGTTCAACAACCAGATGCACTACAAGCCCGTGGACCGCTGCTTCAACATGGAGTTTGGTTACTGGAAGGAGAACTTTAAGCAGTGGTCCATCTTCCTCGAAAACGGGATAACCAACAACGACCAAGCCGATGTCTTCTTCAATTTTGACAAAATCGCTGATGATGAGTCAGCCCATCTCTGGATGCATCCTGCCTTTGAGCCCAAGGTGCTCGAGCAAACCGCAATCCACAAGATTATGATCAATGAGAACGGCTTGCTTGCCCAAGTACCCAAGGACGGACACGACACCATCCCCCGCTACATCAAATCCTCGATCGTAACGCCGGACGATTGGGCCGAGTGTAAGGCTCGGCGTTTTCGACGCGACGATCCTGTCCGAAAAGTCGATATTGAGGCCCTGAAAAAGGCTCATCCTCCGGACCGTGATTATCCGCTGGGAGTGCACTGCGGTTCGATGATCGGCAAGATTCGCAACATGTTAACTTTTGAGGGTTTGGCCTACGCCTGCCACGACTATCCGCAGATGGTCGAGGACACGGTTGAGACCGTCTGTGTCTTGGTGGAAAATTATCTTGATCAAGTGCTTGGGCGTATTGATTTCGATTTCGCCTCTGGATGGGAGGACATTTGTTTCAAGAACGGCCCAATCGTCTCAGTGGACTTCTTCAAGAACGTTGTTGTCCCTCGTTACAAGCGAATCGGCAAAAAGCTCGCCGCCGCTGGCATTGACATATGGTACACCGACTGCGACGGTGATGTAAGACCGTTGCTGCCCTTTTTCCTCGAGGCCGGCATCAACTGCCTGTTCCCTTACGAGGTCAATAGTTGCTGTCATCCCGTGGAACTGCTCAACGAACACGGCAAAGACCTTCGCATCATGGGCGGAGTGGACAAGATGGAATTGGCCAAAGGCCCCCGGGCCATCAAGGCCTACCTCGAATCACTGCTCCCAGCCGTCGAGCGTGGCGGTTATATTCCCTTTTGCGACCATCGCTGCCCACCCAACGTCAAGGTGGAAGATTACCTGTATTATCTTGACCTGAAAGAAGAAATGTTTGGGATGAAATAATTACCGCTTAGCTGCCGTTCGCCGCGAAGGATGATATAGC
>DAOVKO010000249.1 GCA_030631725.1 Actinomycetes bacterium
CGCCGCACGATGACATCCAATGCCTGGCAATGGTCTTCGACAAACAGCCAGTCTCGAACGTTTTTTCCGTCGCCGTATACAGGCAAGTGCTTGCCTTGCAAAGCGTTTGATATCATCAAAGGAATGAGTTTCTCAGGAAATTGATAGGGACCGTAGTTATTGGAACAATTCGAAACGGTGGTTGGCAAGCCATATGTTCGGTGCCAGGCATTGACCAGGTGATCCGAGGAGGCCTTTGAAGCGCTGTACGGGCCGGAAGGATCATAGGGTGTTTCCTCAGTGAAATATCCTGTACTACCAAGAGAGCCGTAGACCTCATCCGTGCTCACGTGGTGGAATCGAACATCTTTTCGGCCCTTCCAATGGGCAGTTGCCGTCTGCAGGAGGATATATGTACCCATAATGTTGGTTTGGAGGAAAGCTCTGGGCCCATCGATCGATCTATCAACATGGCTCTCGGCAGCGAGGTGTATAACTGTGTCAAACCGCTCTTCTTCAAACAGGGCGGCCATGGCCTGCTCATCGCAGATATTGGCATGCACAAAGCGATAGCGTTGGCCGTGATCTTCCTCAACGCCTTGCAGATTAGCCAACGAACCGGCATAAGTCAGGGCGTCCACATTGATCACCCGCAGGATTGGGTCCGTTCGCAGCAGGTATCTGACCAAATTGCAGCCGATGAAACCGGCCCCACCGCTGACCATAACAACAGACGGTGTATGTAGAGTTTTAGCCATCAGGATATTTTCCAAGAAAAGCCTCCAGTCCCTCACGCCAGTGGGGCATAGGGCGCAGCCCTTGCAAGCGAAGGACCATGTTGTCCAGACAGGAGTTGGCAGGACGGGCAGCCGGCCGCGGGAAATCCGCCGTGGTGCAGGGCACAACAGGACGCTTGAAGCCCTTGATCCGGAAGATCTCCTGGGCGAAGTCGTACCAGCTGGCCTCTCCCTCACAGGTCAGGTGGATCATCCCGGCCAGCGGAATAGTCAGCAGCATCGCCAGATGATCCGCCACCGCCAGCGTGGGGGTCGGGTTGCCGAGTTGATCGTTGACAACCTTGACCGGGTCGGCATCTGGAATTGCTCCTAGCTGAAGCATAGTGTGGACGAAACTCGGGCCACCAGGGCCATACAGCCAGCCGATCCGCACGATCAAGTGGTTGGGACACAGCCTTCGCACGGCCATTTCACCAGCGAGTTTACTGGCCCCATAAACATTCCGTGGACCTGGAGAATCGAATTCGTGGTAAGGTCGATCGAGGTCGCCCGGGAACACATAGTCGGTCGAAATGGCGATCAACCTAGCCCCGTAGCGATGGCAGGCACTGGCTACGTTAGCTGAACCCACCGCGTTCGCCCCAAAAGCAAGGTCGAGTTTAGTCTCACAATCGTCAACGGCCGTCATAGCCGCACAATGAATTACAGCGTCGGGGAGATATTCTCCGATGGCCTTGTCCGTCGCACGAGCGTCGGCGATGTCAAAATCGTCTATATCCACCCCCAGGCACTGCTCGGCGCTAAGCCGGGCTAGCAAGCTGCGCCCCAACATCCCCTTCGCACCGGTAACCAGCACCTTCACAGGGAGCTTCCTTTGTAGATGGGTAGATCCACTTGAGGCCTGGTAGCAAGCGTACCATAAGCCGCATCCTTTGCCGAGAGGATCGGATCGGCCCCGGACAATGGCCAAGCAATACCTAAATCAGGATCGCTCCAGATAATCCCGCGTTCCTCCTCGGGAGCATAATAGTCTGAGCACTTGTGGCAGAGTTCCGCGTATTCGCTTAGTACGTAGAACCCGTGGGCAAACCCGTCGGGGATGAAGACCATCCGCATGTTCTGGGCCGAGAGGCTCACAGCCGTCCACTTTCCAAAGGTCTC
>DAOVKO010000206.1 GCA_030631725.1 Actinomycetes bacterium
ACTGGACTTGCATCAACTGCGGCACATCATTCAGCCTCAAGTGCACGTCTTCGGCTCAGCGACGAACCAGGACCACGGCGAACTTGGTGCGGAGCTTTGGCCCTTCGACCAGGAGGTGGAAGGTCTGCATGATTTTTCAGCAGTGAGCGTAGCTTTGCTGCAGACGCTGCAGACCAAGCGTGGACGGGCGGATGCCCGGCGGTCGGTGGATTGGCTGAACCTTGACGTGCGGGCGACTTTTTTCAATCGTCATGATCCGCTGTTTGCGGCGACGGACTTTTCAGACTCGGCTTGGCCAACAAATATGGCCCGGGCGGTGCCGCGAGGCAGATGGTTCGACTATCGGCCGGAAAACAGCATTCCGCGGGATAACGTTCAGGCGGATTTGTCGCTGCGGCTGTCGGATACGACGCTGGTGTTTGCTGATGCAACGTACGGGATGATGCCCCGGGGCATGGATCGAGTAAATGTAGGGCTGGCAGTAACGCGTTCGCCACGACTGAGCTACTTCGTGGCAGACCGCTACGACAGCGGATTGGATATGCAGGTGTTCACGGCTGGGGCGACGTATAAGATTAATGAAAAATATACACTGTCGGGGGCACACCAACTGGATTTCGACAACGGCCAAGGATTGGCTACGAGCATATCGCTGGTCAGAAAGTTTCCGCGTTGGTACATGGCGGTGACGGTGGATATTGACCGGGGACGTGATAACAGCGCAATCACGGTGAGCGTCTGGCCGGAAGGTGCTCCAGAGGTGAAGGTAGGCGCCAGGGCTGTAGGAGGGGTTGTAAGTCGAAGGTGATTGCGAATTTAAGACAACTAGCCACAGACTACACAGATTCGCAGAAAAAAACATAGAAATCAGCCATAGATTTCACAGATCACGCAGATAGAGAAAAGGAAGAGCAAGAGCCACTGGGGAGGATGGGGGGGATTAGTTTGTCTTTTGCAGAGGACGTTGGGTGTTGGCTTTTGGGTTGCTTGGGGGTTGAGTTTTCCAGCGGCGGTGGACCCAGAGATACTGCTCGGGGTGGCGACGAGCGGCGCGCTCGATGGCCTTGGTATAAGTGGCGGTAATCCACTGGACCGCGTCGTCACGGTCTCGCCATTGATGAGGGTAGATGATTTGCTCAACACTGAATTCGTATTTGAAGGCGTCGCCCAGACGAGTAGCGGCAGTGACCACAATAGGCGCATCAAAGGAGCGGGCTAACAAAGCGATGCTGCGAAAGGTGGAGGCCGGTCGGCCAAAGAAATCGACAAAGAGGCCTCGGTCGCCGGCATTCTGGTCGGCGAGAAAACAGACAATCTGGCGGGCATCGAGGACATCGGTAACGGCTGAGGTAGCGCCCTTTTTGATGATGAAGCGTTGGCCGGTCTTTTCCCGCATGCCGAATACGTAGCGGTGCAAGTGTGGGTTTGGCAAATGACGGGCTACGGAATAGGAAGTAAAGCCCATAACGGCTAAGACAAAGCTGAGCAATTCCCAGTTTCCATAGTGTCCGGAGAGCATGATTACGGGGCGGTTCTGGAGGAGCAGGTGCAAGGTTTCGGCCATGTTCTTGAGACGAACATAGCGAAAGGCGGTGTTGATCTTTAGCAGTCTGGGGGCGTGGACGACCTCGATAATCAACATACCCAGATGACGGAGACAGTTGCGAGCAGTGCGTCTGATCCAGCGGTCGGAAGCTGTTGATCCGTAAGCCAAACGCAGATTGTCCAAGGCCCGCTGCTTCCAGCGGGGATAACTGAGATAGGCGATGTCGCCGAGGAGTCGGCCAACGGCCAAGGCGGTATCGATGGGCAGCATTTGAAGGCACATTCCCAAAGTGCGAATGGATAAATAGGTGAGCAAATCGGCGAGCTTGTTTCGACGTTTTTCAGCCATGCTGGGATATGTCAGAGCTAGAAATCAGTTGTGCTCAATAGATACAGACAACCATCCTAAGGGTAAGGGGCAGATATAGGGATTGTCAAGGGCACAAAAGAACGGGTGCACAAAGGTTTTGTGGGAAAATCACGGGGGAAAAAGGTTTGAGGCCTCATCCCGGCGCGCCGGGATGAGGCTTGAGCCAGACAACACAGAAAAGAATACAGAGTATTTACCACAAAGAAGGGGGTAGACTAATGGCGAAATGGCGCGGGCAGCCAGCGGACTATGGGCCGGAAGCTGAGCAGGCAGCGGCCAAGATTATTGAATAAAAACAAATGGGAGCCCTGGGACGGTCTTAAGCATTCAGCATCGAACGTCCGGTGGGGCGTTTACATACGGAAAGCGCAAAAAAAAGGGTGCGAGAATTACTCTCTCTCACACCCCGAGAAAAGGAGAAAAGGCATATTCAGTGTCCGATATAATACCATATGAGAGGTTCTTTGTCAAGCTTTTTTTGGATTTTTCGTTATTTTTTTTATTCCGAGTGGGCAGTAAGCCAGAAGCTGGTGGCGGGCAGGTGGATTTGGGGCATATTGACGGGCCGACTGGGGTAAGTGAGGGGTAGACAGGGCAGAGGACCAACCGAAGGCTGCGCGATAACTATTATTTCAGCAAGAGGTTACGGCGAAGTCGGCTGGGCGGGAGATGTAGATTGGGTCGAGGGCTAGAAAGTGGCGGAAAAGTTCGGGGGGGATTGGGCAGATGATTGCTGGTATTTTATGGCTACGGCCCAGGGGCGTCGGATGGGGTAATGGGTGGTTTGGCCGGCAGCCGCCAAACTGGGTGACCGTGGTGTTATCGAAGCGAATCTCAATCTTTTGGGGTGAAAAGGCTTGAAAGCGTCGCTGCGGCAGCGGCAGGTTTTGGCCGTCTTTCTCTAAGCTTTTTGCTGGCTTTTTTCCGAAGAACAGGCTATGTTGTGTGGGCATGTTTTTGCATCCTGTGGGTTGTTTGCTTACTAAACGTAAATATACCTGCAGGAGGCATTTAAAAAAGCCTTTTTTTGTGCAAAACGCAGGAAAAAACGCCGATTTCTTCACTTCATGCCTTTCAGGCGTGAAAAATCCAGGCTAGTAACTAATGACTCCGGCATCCCGAAGGGCACTTTGTGCAAGGCTAATAGCTGCCAGGGTTGTCAAAGATACTTTGTGTTGGAGTATAACTGGTGCAAGGCAGGGCGAGAATCATAGGCGGGCCGCATCTTTACAGCGGCGAGAGCGGGTCCAGAATTCTCTGGACCTACGTGGGGGCCCTGTGGCTGGTGGTGGTAGTGAGTGCGGCGTTTTTCGGCTGGTCGAGCCTCATGGTATTGGCCGGGGCGGTGGGAACCTGTGTGGCTATAGACTTGGCTCTGAGCCGATTGGCCGGTTCGCGTAATCCGGCTTCGCTGCCTCATGCGGTGCTGACCGGGCTGCTGGTGGGACTGAGCCTGCCGGTGATGACCGACATGGGCGTAATGCTGCGAATCGCGGCGATCGCAGCGGCAGTCGCCAGCCTGCTTGGCAAGTGGATATTCGGAGGCATGGGGCACTATATCTGGCATCCGGCTCTGGTGGGCATATTGGCAGTGCATTTTCTGTTTCCGACTCAGGTTGGAATGATCGGGCGCGATGAGCACTTCGGAGCCGATCGCCGGGAAAAGTATCTGCTGCTGAGCAATAATTCTCTGTTCGTAGGAGATTTATCCAGGAATCAAAGCCCTCAATTTTATCAGTTCGGTCCCCAGCGTAGTGAACTGCTCCAGCCGAACGACTACGGGGGCTGGAGCGTCTCGCTTCCGGCAGAGCCCGCCCAGGCCTGGCGGTTGTATCGCCCGGTGCAGATACTCCAGGAATTAGCCACAGGCCAGATTAGAAACTCCGAGTCGGGCATGGGGCCATCGGCAGTGGAACAGGCTATATACTTGTCCCTGCCGCTATTGGCGGACACGGTGGTCGGCTGCACGGGCGGGGGCCTGGGTGAGACGTC
>DAOVKO010000099.1 GCA_030631725.1 Actinomycetes bacterium
ATCACCAGCAGCGGCTTGCCCGCTGCCACCACCTTCTCCAGCACCGGAATAAGCTCCCGCAGGTTGGAAAGCTTCTTCTCGTAAATAAAGATGTAGCCGTCTTCCAGCACCGCTTCGAGCCTTTGGGGATCGGTCATGAAGTAAGGCGAAATAAAACCCTTGTCGAACTGCATACCCTCGACGAAATCCAGGGTGGTTTCCAGGGCCTTGCCTTCTTCAACCGTAATGACGCCTTCCTTGCCCACCTTTTTCAGGGCCTCGGCCAGCAATTGCCCGATTTCTTTGTCGTTGTTGGACGAGACCGTGCCTACCTGTCGGACTTCCTCGTTGCTCTTGACCGTTCGAGACTGTTCGGCCAATGATTTGACCACGTCCGCCACCGCCGCATCGATGCCCCGTTTTACGGCCATCGGATTGTAACCGGCGGCTACGGTTTTCAAGCCCTCACCGTAGATGGCCTCGGCCAATATAGTCGCCGTGGTCGTGCCGTCGCCGACTACATCCGAGGTCTTGCTGGCCACTTCGTTGACCATCTTGACCCCCATATTCTCGAAGGGGTCCTTGAGCTCGATCTCCTTGCTAACCGTTACCCCATCTTTGGTAACCTTTGGCCCGCCGAAACTCTTTTGCAGAAGCACGTTCTTGCCCGTAGGGCCCAGGGTGATTTTCACAGTCTGGGCCAATTGCCGCACGCCCCGCTGAATCGACCGCCGAGCTTGTTCATCAAACATCAATTGTTTTGCCATTATCCTATATCCTCCGTTTAGCGCCGCAGCGGTTTTCGTACCTCGGCGTCCGAGCCTTCGAACCAACAATTGATTCGCAAATCGGCTCGGCTTGCTGCCGGATTACTCGATTACCGCTAAGATATCACTTTCCTTGACGATTACGTATTTTTTCAGCCCGATTTCCACCTCCGTGCCCGCATATTTTCCGTAGTAGACCTCGTCGCCCTTTTTCACCGAGAGCTTACTCCAGGAGCCGTCGTCCAGCATCTTACCCGGGCCCACCGCCACCACTTTGCCGCGTTGGGGTTTTTCCTTGGCTGAATCCGGCAAAAGAATACCGCCATCGGTCTTGTTTTCCGCCTCGCTCTGGGCGATTACTACTCTGTCACTCAATGGTTTCAACTTCATCTTTGTGTATCCTCCATACATCATTCTTATAGATCCCCGCTTGCGCGGGAATGACAGAAAGAAGCCAATCCACGGCGGCTTACATCATGCCACCCATGCCGCCCATGCCACCCATTCCGCCGGGCATACCGCCCATGCCACCGGGCATTCCGCCGGGCCCGCCGGGCATTGGTGGACCTTCATCCTCTTTGGGCTTGCTGGCTACTAGGCAATCGGCTGTCAGCAGCAGGCAGGCCACCGATGCACCGTTCTGCAACGCACTACGGGTTACCTTGGCTGGGTCCACCACGCCGTCCTTGATCAGGTCGCCGTAGCTGTCCGTATCAGCGTTGTAGCCGAAGGCGCCCTTTCCCTGCTCGACCTTGCGCAGGACCACTGCCCCTTCAGCGCCGGCGTTGTCGGCAATCATCTTCAGCGGCTCGCACAGGGCATTCTTGACAATATCCCTGCCGACTGCCTCGTCCCCACTGGCCCTTACCTTATCTATAGCCGGAACGCAGCGGACCAGGGCCACGCCACCACCGGCTACAATCCCTTCCTCCACCGCAGCCCGCGTGGCGTGCAGGGCGTCTTCGATGCGGGCCTTCGTTTCCTTCATCTCCGATTCCGTAGCTGCCCCGACATTAATCTGAGCGATACCGCCGGCCAACTTGGCCAAACGCTCCTGCAGCTTCTCGCGATCGTAGTCCGAGGTGGTAAGCTCGATTTCGTTCCTGATCTGCTCGATACGTCCTTTGATGGCGCTGCTCTTGCCGACGCCTTCAACGATGATGGTATTATCGTTATCTATACGCACCTTCTTGGCTCGGCCAAGCTCGGCAATGCCCACGTTTTCCAGATCGATGCCCAGGTCCTTGAACACCGGCTTAGCCCCGGTCAGGATGGCGATGTCCTCGAGCATAGCCTTACGGCGATCGCCGTAGCCCGGAGCCTTCACCGCCGCTATATCAAGCACTCCGCGGAGCTTGTTGACCACCAGCGTAGCCAATGCTTCACCCTCGACGTCTTCGGCAATTATCAACAGGGGGGTCTTCGCCTTGGCCACTGCTTCCAGCAGCGGGACCATCTTGCCAACATTGGATATCTTATCTTCATAGACCAGCACATAGGGCCTATCGAGTTCCACTTCCATGGCCGCCTGGTCGGTTACGAAGTGCGGCGAGAGATAGCCGCGGTCGAACTGCATGCCTTCGACCACTTCGCAGTTGGTATCCAGGCTCTTGCCCTCCTCTACGGTAATCACCCCGTCTCTGCCCACCTTATCCATGGCTTCAGCCAGAATCTTACCCACCGCCAAATCGTTGTTGGCCGCGATGGTGGCGATCTGGCGAATCTCCTCGGAGGTCTTCACCGGCTTGGCCAACTTGGCCAATTCAGCTACCACGGCCTCGACCGCCTTCTTGATTCCTCGGGACAGATCCATGGCGTTGGCACCGGCGGCGATGTTCTTGAGGGCCCCCTTGAAAATGGCCTCCGCCAATATAGTCGCCGTGGTCGTGCCGTCGCCGGCGACGTCCGAAGTCTTGCTTGCAGCTTCTTTTACGAGCTTGCAGCCCAGGTCTTCGAACTTATCGCTTAGCTCGATTTCCTCAGCTACGGTTACGCCGTCCTTGGTGATCGTCGGAGCCCCCCAGCCCTTGTCCAGCACAGCTGTTTTGCCGCGGGGGCCGAGGGTGGCCTTGACCGCCCGGGCCAGCTTATCTACGCCGACAAGGAGCTTGCTGCGAGCTTCCTCTTCAAATGCTAACTGCTTTGCTGCCATATGCTTAGCCTCCTTTTATGATTTACACGAGCTCATCCGTCCAGATACAAGGACAGACCTACCACGTCCCCTCGAGGAGTATGCAAAGGCCGTGCCGCAAGGCGAGACGTGCTCTAACACATTGTACGATAGTTAGTTATGAAAACGGTCCCGATTGGGCCTCTACTGCCAATCCAGCCGAAATAGTGCCCAGCCTGCCAAGTTGACACCCCGCACCAACTGTTGGTGCGGGGCAAAAACCCATCCAGGTGGGACAAAATCCTACGGCCTAACGGCGGATTATGCGCGTCAGGGGGACAATTAAGAGCGTAGTAAGTAGGCAGCCAAGTTGCGGATATGGCGAACCCGCACAATCATTGGCTGACTATTTTCAAACTCACTTGATTATTTATTAAGCTCTTCGTTCTTCCAGAACTTCATGCCAGAGACGGTGGCTTGCAGGGCGATGCCGTTTTTGGTGAACTGATAAACACTGATGCCCTTGGCGATCTGCTGAGCACCCACTGCAGTACCTCCCTCCTCACCTGCCCTGGCGCTGGCCTGGGCCTGCCCCTCAGCGCCCCAGCCGTGCTCAATAAAGTCGTTCATGGCCTGGCGGGAGTGGAAGACGAACACAGCGCGATAGTCCTTAATAGCGACGCCCAAGCCGCCGCCCAACTGCAGCATCTTCATGTGGGTGTCCTGGCCGGTCCGGTTGTCGTGGACAACGCCCCACCCGCTGCCAGAGGCGAGGACCATCAGCTGAGTGCCAAAATTCTTGAACACGGCATAGCCCTGGGCCTGCTGGACCATGGGCTTCAAATCGGGCTTACGTGTGTATGCCTCCTGGAGAGTATCCTGCAGCATCTGGGCGGATGATTCGATCTTTTCGGCCCTGGTGTCGCCTTTGGGTCCGCAACCAGAGGATATGGCCATCGTAAATACCAGTCCAATTACGAGCATGCTATTCTTCATCGCTTGAGCTCCTTTTGTAAGTGGTTTGCCTTAGCAGAGGCCAGCTTAGGCCAGTAGGTGCCAATACGTCAACTGCATTCTTTGGATTGTTAATACATTGTTTGCTTTGCTGGGTCCAGGCCTAATTGGTTGCGACTGGGTGCGAAGGGCCATTCGGCCCATTCCTAATCGGTTCCGACTGGGTGCGAAAAGCTAGCGACGGATAGTGTGCGTCAGGCGGACAATTAAGAGCATAGCAAGTATCCAACTGGAGACAATGTGAAAACGAGAATATTCGATGTCCAGCCGGGCGGGCTGAGCGATTAAAGGTATCGTTGACGGAGTGGAAGGAGCAGGTACAATCAGATGAAGGAATCGGGAAACGCATGTGAACGATAGTTGGTTGCAAAATGGAGAATGGCATGGGTGTGTTTTCTAGACTATTCGGAGCGTCATCGCGAAACAAGCGTTCCTATGTGCGAGCGTGGGCGGAGAAACGAGAGCAGGAACTCCGTGATTCAAATGATCTTTCGATAGAGAATGTCTTTGCGGCAATGATGTGTTGCGTGTCCTCCTTCGGCGAAAAGCCTACGAGGCCAAGTACCACTTCAGAAATTGAGGAAGGACTAAGAAAAGCGTTTGACGTAAGCGAGCATTATTCAGGAGATGCGACACTTTTTGAAATCGGATGCTACATGTATTTCCGACTCGACCTCTGGCTGTATCAACGTAAGCCTCATCGCAGAGAGGACATCTCTGCAACCCTTACAGATAAATTCATCGAACTGTTTAGTCAAACCCTCAACAGCAAAGATATTCCAGCACTTTTCGATCAGCGAATCTCCCAATATGCAAAACTTGCCCGAACTGGTGCAGATGGCGAGAAATACCACTATTACGTTTCGCAACTCATTTTGCGTACGAGAGACAACCGACCTCCTGAATCTTACAATTTTGGAAACGAACCCGTAATGATCACCGACTTTTACGAGGAAATGGGGGTGAGGATAGCTCTTGGAGGTTGGGAGGTAGGCATGATTCCTGCTTCAGTGAAGATCGTTGAGAATTATTGCGATTTGATAGATAGCAAGAAATAACAGAATCTATCTGACGGAGTATAGCACTGATACGGTCCTAGCCTACATGACCATCGCGGGGATTATTACCTTTTAAGCTGTTTTTGGCATATCTTAGTCCAGCCATCAAAATCAAGAAATTCTGCTTTCTTATCTGACACTTTGGATAGAACTCCACAGAAAGCTGCGCAAGTTGGCAAAGAATCTGATGCGAACACTCTCAAAGCTGCTTCAAATACTTCCTTTTTTGCCTTTTTCTGAATGTAGACCATACATGTGTGTCTGTACGCATCGCGCAAGCTGGGCTGCCCAAGCATCATAGTGACAATCTCATCCAAAGTAATTTTGTCGAAAGATGTTCTTACGCCATGTCTTGTTGCGGAAAGAGGGCTGAACAACTTAGGAGCATCACGATAGATGTCCAGATATCTGTCGATTTCGACAAGTCTGGCTCTTGCAGCAATTCTGATGTCTGTTTCTTTATCTGCTGTAAGACTCTTTAGCTTTATATAAGCATTTTTCGATCCTGCCATGGCTTGATCAGCAGTATCATAGACAGTAAATAAATCTTTGAGTCTTTGGAGTTCCAAATTCGCTTCGGCGCGAGTGTTTTGTATTTCCGTTTTGAACGGAGTAATTACGGCATTGATTTGCTCAGTGATGTACTGCTGAGCTGCTTTTTCAGTATGTTCTTTTGCTTTCTGCTCAATAAGGGATTGTATTTTCTCTTTCTTAAATTCTTCGTCTATTCTGCTTTTAACTTGTCGTTGGAGTATGTCAACTTCCAGATTGATCCTAGACTTAATTAGTTTAGCCTCAGCCTCCATATCTGCTTTCATTTCTGTCCTGAAACTTCCGAAGCTGCTCCAAGTAACATAGCCTCCACCTGCAATGACAATACCTAGAACCGCTGCGAGCCACATATAAATATATCTGACACCTGTTATCTCTTTCTGAGCTCGATCTACAATTTTTTCGTAGCGATCTATTTCCTTCTGTCCTTCTTCCTTCTTTTCTTCTGTTTTGTTCTGTTCGTCTTTCACGATAAAGCCCCTTATTCCTAAGTGAACCGTTCTCTCACGCGGAAATATTATGCGACATCAGAGCAGCAGAGTAAAGGCGGGAAATTGGGAAAGACAGAAAAAAATGGAATCTACTTGCATCTGGGGAAGATGGTGATTCTTAGGTTAGTACAACCATAAGGGATGAGGCGGATGGTTTGCAATCTTTTTCCCAGCCGCTGGCCCAGGGTATCAGGGTCCGGAAGAGGCGGAGTAAAGGCAAAACGGCCTTTTATTTTTCGAACTCGGCCATCAATGAAAGATTCGACGGTCTTGCGTTTAACCAGGTTCCAATTGCGGACCTTCCGGGCCCGGACGTGCAACTGAACTGGAGCGGTGTCAATACGCCAGGGGTCATTGGTTACTGGTCGCTGAATAACCTGGATGTTTGTTTTCAGGCTTTTGGCATCGAGGGCCAAGGCGTAGTTCCAGGGGCTGGCTGGGTAAAGGTTGAGGGCGGGGAATTTCTTATTGGATGGGCTGCTGCGCTTGTCGATTTGGCGATCTTCTTCGATAGCCAGGGCGTAAACCAATGGGCCTCGCTCGACGCCGAGGCCGGCGTTTGGCCAGCGAGTGAGTTTTATCTGCATGGGCAGGATCAAGGTAATATGATCGTTGTTCTTGAAGGTGCGTCTGATCTTTACGAAGCTGGCTGGGGCGAGTCTTTTAGGCCGTGAAGGTTTGTCGTTGATCAGCAGGCGGGCTTTGGAGCACCAGCCGGGGATGCGCAAGCTCAAGCCAAACTTGATGGGCTTGGCGGTGTGAATCGTAAAATCTATCCGCTCGGAAAATGGATAATCGGTCTGCTGGGCAATGCTAACTTTCCGTGGCGGCTTGCCGAGCCTGGCTGTGACGCGAGATGGGCCGTACATAGCGGCCACTATGGTATCCGGCTCGGCGCGGAGCCACATGCGGGCTGCGAAGTTGGGCATGACACGGTTGACTTGCCCGGCGCAGCAGGCGACATCGTGGTTGGGCCGGTAGGACATTCGCGGGCCGCCACGGTGAAACAGGTTGTGGTTGGAGCAGCGGTCAGCGATCACCTGATTGGGGCAGGAAAAATACTGCAGAGCTTTGAAGTCGTTGGTGACTGAGCCGGGGGCGGCGTTGAAACAGGCCCGCTCGATCTTATCGGCGTACTCGGCATTGCCGGTGGCCATGAGCAGATAGCCGAGGCTCCAGGTATAGTCGGCTATGTCGCAGGTCTCATGGCTGTCCAGGGGATCGCGGCCGCGGAGCTGCTCGGTGGAGCTGCATACGCCGTCGATCAGCATGTGAAACTTGTCGATCTTGCGATAGGCATTGACCGTCGCGGCGAGGTATTTCTTCTTGCCGGTGTACATATAGAGAATAGCGGCGAGCTTACATATTTCGTTGTAGGTGACGCCGTGCGATTGTCCCCTCTTGGCTGACAACATGCCCTCCAAGGTGGTATC
>DAOVKO010000076.1 GCA_030631725.1 Actinomycetes bacterium
AAGGTCTTGGCCAGGGGTTACAGCGTGACGACAGATGCGGCCTCTGGGGAGCTGATCAGCGATGCAGGGCGGCTTGGCGTGGGGCAGGAGATTCTGACCAGGCTGCATAAGGGGCAGGTGGAAAGTACGGTGAAAAGTACCAGGGGATAAGAAGGGGTTTGGCTGGGGCAAAAAACGAGGAAAAAAGGTCATTCGAACAGGCAATGGGGGAGTTGGAAAAGATAGTTCGAGCCATCGAGAGCGGGGAGGTTCCGCTGGCAGCGGCTCTGGCGCAATACGAGAAGGGGATTGAACTTATATCGTATTGCCAGAAGGTTCTCAGCCAAGCCGAGCAGAAGATTGCCAAGCTGAGCAAGGGCCTGGACGGGCAGTTGAAGATCGAAGAGGCCCCGAAGCTGAGTGAGCCAGAGGCTGAGGAGGGATGAGGTTGACAGGTGGTAATACTTGGTTCCGGCTGAGGCTGTGGTAAAATGTGCAGCATGTCGAAAGCTCAGCAGGAGAAGGTTTTGTCGGAAGCAGATACACGGGCTAAGAGTGAGTTGGCCGGGCTGGTGGGACCTTACGCCGAGGCGGTGGAGGCCAAGCTGCGGGAGTATCTGGGAAAGGTCCGAGGGCCAGAGCAGCTGGCCGAGGCTATGGGTTATGCGGTGCTGGGGCCTGGCAAACGGATTCGCCCGGCGCTGGTGCTGATGTGCAACGAGGCTTGCGGAGGGCAAAGAGAGGCGGCCCTGACGGCCGGCTGTGCCGTGGAAATGCTGCACGCCTACTCTCTGGTGCACGATGATCTGCCGAGTATGGACGATGATGATGTGCGCCGGGGGCGAGCTACCTGCCATAAGGTCTATGGCGAAGCGGTGGCGATCCTGGCCGGAGATGCCCTACTGACCGAGGCCTTTGGGATAATCGCCGAAGAGATCGATTCGGCCGAGTTGGTGAAGAATCTGGTGAAGGAATTGGCCCAGGCGTCCGGGGCGGGCGGTATGGTGGCCGGGCAGGCGGCTGATATGCTGACGGAGGGAAAGAAAGGCGATGCCCGGATGCTGGAGTACATCCACAGCAATAAGACCGCAAAGCTGATCCGGGCCTGTTGTCGGATGGGAGCATTGACGGGGGCAGCTAGTAGCGAGGAACTCGAAGCTCTAGGGTCCTACGGCGAAGCAGTGGGAATGGCCTTTCAGGTAATCGATGATCTGCTGGACGTGGGCGGGGATGCACAGATGCTGGGCAAAGCCGTGGGCAAAGATGATCGAACGGGCAAGTTGACCTACCCGTCGATAGTGGGAGTAAAAGCGGCACGGGAAAAGGTGCGTTCGCTGGGCGAGACGGCAGCAGCAGCCCTGAGGCCGCTGGGCCGGCGGGGAGAAAAACTAACGGAGTTGGCTGAACTACTGGCCCGGCGAGTAACGTAATAAAAGAAGGCATGAGGCTTGTCCCGGCGCGCCGGGATGAGGCCTGAGGCAGATCAGAAGCGGAAATACAGAGAATGTTTGGGGCTTAAGAGGAGTGTAGTTGGTGAGTGATTTGTTGGATCAAATAGATTCACCGGCGGATCTAAATCGCCTGGATAGGGAGCAGTTGGGGCAATTGGCCCAGGAGATGCGAGCCCTGATCAGCTCGACGGTGGCGAATACGGGTGGTCATCTGGCGAGCAATCTGGGAGTGGTGGAGCTGACGCTGGCCCTGCACTACTGCTTTGATTTCAGGTACGATCGGCTGCTGTGGGACGTGGGACACCAGTGCTACAGCCATAAACTGCTCACCGGGCGGCGAGGGGAGTTTGCAAGCCTTCGGCAGCAGCAGGGGCTTAGCGGTTTTCCGGATGCCCGAGAGAGCTCCTACGATGTGTTTACGGTAGGACACGCGGGCACGGCGATAAGCACGGCTGTGGGATTAGCTCTGGCCAAGCAGTTACGCGGACAGCCGGAAAAAATAGTAGCAGTGGTGGGGGATGCGGGCGTAGCGAACGGGATGAGTTTCGAGGGTTTGAATAACATTCACCTGGTCAAACGTCAAATGCTGGTGGTGCTGAACGACAACTCCATGGCGATCGACGTGAGCCAAGGTTCGCTGGCGAAGTATTTGTCTCGGATTCGACTGACGCATACATACGAGGACATGAAACGCACAGCCCAGCATATTCTGGAGCGGTTGCCGGTATTTGGTCAGCCCCTGGTCGAGGCCCTGGAACATGTTCGGCGAGGTTTGAAGACCACGCTTTGGCCGGGGCAGATATTCGAACCGTTGGGAGTGCGCTACTTCGGCCCGGTGGACGGGCACGATCTGGGGACGCTGACCGAGCTGCTGAACAGACTCAAGGCGGTCAATGAACCGGTGCTGCTGCACGTGATAACCCGCAAAGGCAAAGGTTTCGAACCGGCCCAGCAGGACCCACGAAGATTTCACGGGACCGGCCCGTTTCGGCTGGAGACGGGAAAGGCAGTGAGTAAGGTGGCAGGTCAAACTTATACGGAGGCTTTTTCGGAGAGTCTGGTAAAGCTGGCGAGAAAGGACCAGCGGATCGTGGCTATAACTGCGGCCATGCCGGACGGGACGGGGCTGTGCAAATTTGCCGAGGAGTTTGGCGAACGAACGTTCGACGTGGGGATCTGCGAAGCCCATGCCGTGGCTATGGCAGCGGGTCTGGCGAAGGAGGGATTTCGGCCGGTGGTGGCGATTTACTCGACTTTTTTGCAGCGGAGCGTGGATCAGATTTTCCAGGAAGTGGCGTTGCAAAACCTGCCGGTGGTTTTTGCAATCGACCGGGCGGGGCTGGTGGGAGCGGACGGTCCGACGCATCAGGGCTTTATGGACATCGCTTATCTGCGGCCTCTTCCGGGGATGGTCTGCTGCAGTCCGGCGGATGCTGCGGAGATGGCTCAAGCCCTGGAGTTTGCCCTGAAGCATAACGCTCCGGTGGCCCTGCGATATCCGCGGAGTACAGTTCCGGAAGGACTACCGAAAGGAGAAAAGTTCGTTCTGGGCAAGAGCCGAGTGATGCGTCAAGGGAAGGATTTGTTTATAGTGGCCTACGGCAGCTGCGTGGCGGCGAGCATGGAAGCGGCCAAACTGCTGGCGAAGGACGGGATTGAGGCCGGGGTAATTAATGCCCGTTTTGCTAAACCACTGGATAAGGCGAGGTTCAAAGAACTTTTGGGAAGTGGCAAGCCGGTGTTGGTGGTTGAAGAACATTCGGTGATCGGTGGCTTGGCAACGGCGATACAGGAATTAGCGGCAGGGAAGGATATAAGATCGGCAGGGGTGATAAGTGTAGGTTTGCCGGACAGCTTTTTGCCGCACGGCAGCCGCGAAGAATTGCTGAGCAAAGTGGGGCTGGATGCTGAAGGGATTCGTCAGGCGGGCAGAAAGGCACTGCTGGTCAAGCCGGCAGGCGACGAGACGGGCGGAGCGAGGTTGGCTCTTCGTGCCCTGAAGGGGATCAAGACCGAAATGGAGAATCGAGAGACGCGGAAGGATTGATGATGGCAGCAAAACGGGTACTGCTTGTAGGGTCAAAACAAAAAACACAGGTTTCGGCTGTGGCGGGCCAGATAAGCGCGTGGCTAACCGAATGCGGGGACCATGTCCAGATGGTTTGGCTGGAGGATAAACCGAGCAAGGTAGTCCAGGCAGAGCTGGCGGTGGTGCTAGGGGGAGATGGGACGATATTGAATGCGGCCCGGTGGCTGGGGATCAGCGGGGTGCCGATAGTCGGGGTGAATATCGGCAAGCTGGGTTTTTTGGCGGAGTTTTCGGTGAGTGAGTTGAAGGAGTATTGGCCGGATATATGTGCCCAGCGTTGCAGGATAGTGGAGCGGATGACACTGGATTGCGAGCTTTGCGGCGGGCCGACGGAGAGTTTCTGCCAGCCGGCAATCAACGATGTGGTTATCACGGCGGGTGATCCGTTCCGGATGATCGAGCTGACGATGCAGCTGGGCTCGAGCGAGGCGGGGAGAATAGCGGGTGACGGGCTGATCATAAGTACACCAACGGGGTCGACGGCCTACAACATGTCGGCGGGGGGGCCAATCGTGGATCCACAGGTTCAAGCGATAATAGTTACGCCGATATGTGCTCATTCGCTCAACCACAGACCTTTGGTAGTGAGTCCGGAGCACGAGATAAGTATAATAGCCCAGCGGGTGAATAAAGGTACGTCGATTATATTGGACGGGCAGGTATCCCGTGGATTTGCAGTAGGCCAAGAGGTGAAAGTGCGACGGGGTAAAGACAACCTGCAAGTGGTGGCCAGCCCAGCCAGGGATCATTGGGGAACTCTGGGGGCCAAGCTGCATTGGGCTAAGGGGCCGAAATACAGTTAGTTGCTGTTTACTTGGGGAAGCGATGTCATCGAAGCCGAAAAAAGTTGATCCTCGATTCCTGGAAGAAGAGGGGATCAATATATTCAACGGGAACGAGCTTCTGGTCAAGGGGGCCCTGGAGACTCCGGGCGGCGTGCACCTTCTGACGGGGTATCCGGGCTCACCGATAAGCGAATTCTTCGATGTGCTTACGAGTCTGAAAGGACTGTTGGAGAAGCACGGGATTCGGGCCCAGATATCGAACAATGAGGCCCTGAGCATAGCAGCGGTCAACGGGACGGTAATGCTGGGGCTTCGGGGGATGACGGTGTTCAAGAGCGTAGGGCTGCACGTGGCCTCCGATGGGTTGGCCCTGGGTAACCTCGGTGGTGCGGGCGAGACCGGAGGCGCGGTGGTGGTCGTGGGTGACGATCCCTGGTCGGATTCGACGCAGGTTCCGGCGGACTCGCGGTTTTTGTTTGAGCATCACCGGGTGCCGGTGCTCGAGCCGAGCACTCCTCAAGAAGTAAAAGATATGGTTGCTGCAGCGTTCGATATTTCCACGAGTTCAAACCTGTACAGCGGTTTTATTATAACCACGACGCTGGCAGACGGTGGCAGCACGGTGCAGCTTCGGAAGAACCATTGGCCGACGGTGAACGAGCTTGAACAACTGAGCGTAGAGCCGGAGAAGATACCTCTTGAGGAGCGGGTGCTGCTTCCGCCTAGAACCTGGCGTCAGGAACTGGCTTTCGAGGAACGTTTTGCCAGGGCGATACAACGAGCACGGGAGCTGGGGATAAACCGAATCGATTATCCGGGTTCCGGTCGTTTTCCGATGGGTTTTGTGGCATCTGGGATGGCTTATCAGTATTTGCTGCAGGCGCTGGACGATCTGGGGCTGGGTGGCAGATTGCCGATTCTGAAGCTGGGGATGAGCTATCCGGTGGATGGTGGACTGGTGGGGGAATTGGCAGGGCGAGTCGATAATCTGGTGGTAGTGGAAGAACGGCGCAGCTTTGTGGAGCGGCAAATAACCGAGCTGTTCAGCAAGAACCGTCAGAAAGACGGATGGGACAGCTGCGCGGTTTGGGGTAAGGTTTTTCCGGATGGTCAGGAAGGTTTGCCTTCGGTGCGTGGTCTTCATCCGTCGATAGTGGCTGATCGTCTGGCCAGGCTGGGGTTGAGATTACTGCCGGAGGAGTTTAGCTACGATCAGGATCGTTTTACGAAACAGTTGCAGACGTTTGCGGAAACGGCGCGGCCAGTCACGCGGATTCCTATTCGTACGCCGACCTTCTGCCCGGGCTGCCCACACCGGGACAGCGCGTCAATTCTGCTGGAGATAATTGAAGATTTTAAGGATGCGAAGTACATGCAGCGTCGGCACGGCCGGGACCCCGTGGGACTGATATGCCACGGGGATACGGGCTGTTATACGCTGCTGATGTTTCCGCCGAACGAGCAGTTGATGCATAACTACTCGGGCATGGGTCTGGGCGGTGGGACGGGAGCAGGGGTGGACCCGTTTGTGACCAACAAGCAGTTGGTTTTTATGGGGGATTCGACTTTTTTCCATTCGGGCCAAGCGGCAATCTCCAACTCGCTGTTCGGCAAGCAAGACATCACCTACATCATTCTGGATAACCATACGACGGGGATGACCGGACACCAAACCCACGCGGGGATGGGCAAGGACCTGCTGAACAACCCGACGCCAGCACAGGATATAGAGAGTATAATCCGAGCTTTGCTGGAGCCGGACGGGTGTCTGGTAGTGCGAGCGGATCCGCACGATCGCAAGGGATATCGGCAGATACTGGAAGATGCTCTGCTGCGCGAGGGGGTCAAAGTAATCATAGCCGATCGGGAATGCTCGATTGTGTCGAATCGACGGGTGAACCGCCAGCGGCAAACAGAAATCGCTAAACGCGGGTATTTGCGTAAGCGTAGCTACACAAATATTACCGAAGAAGTTTGTGAGTATTGCTTGCGGTGCACGAGCCTGACGTCGTGTCCGGGGTTTTCAATCTCCCAAACGGACTACGGCCCGAAGATGCAGACGGACCTGTCCTGGTGCGTGGGGGAAGGTACGTGTGAGCAGATCGGGGCCTGCCCGGCAGTGGAAGAACTGACGGTGATTCGCAAGAAACCTTTCCAGATGCGTTCGGCGGAACTGCACCTGGAGAAGTTTCCGGCTCCAGAAGTGTGCGAGGAAAACGAAGTCTGGCGGGCTCACATTGCCGGCGTGGGGGGAATGGGTATCGGAGTGGCTACCAGCATCCTGGTGCGGGCGGGGTTCAAGCAGGGCTATGGGGTATTGTTTGCCGATAAGAAGGGCATGGCCATCCGTAACGGGGGTGTGTATTCGCAGATTGTTTTCGCGCCGGCGGACAAGGCTTCGCAGATTATCCCCTACGGCAAGGCAGACCTGCTGCTGGGCATAGATATGCTCGAGGCCGGCAGAGCTATCGACCCGAAGCTGCCGTTTAGAGTGTGCAGCCCGGAACGGACTGCAACAGTGCTGAATACCGAACTGGCCCCAACGACGAATATGCTGCTGGGTGAGGAAGAGTTCCAAGCAGACGAACTACTCAAAGATATAGCCGCCCGCAGCAAGGGCGAGAATTTTCTGGCTATCAACGTTACGAAGCTCTGCGAACGCCTGCTGGCTACGAAGCTGCACATGAATATGGCCTTGCTGGGGGCAGCTTTTCAGAAGGGTTTTATCCCAGTCAGCGAGGAGAACATGCGCTGGGCGATCCAGCACACAATCAGGAGGAATTTCCGTAAGAACTTGCGTGCATTCAACTTAGGTCGCAAATTAGTGGCCCGTCCCGAGGTCTTCTCCAAACCGGCAGAACCAAGTACGCTGGCTCGGGCAGTGCGAGAACGAGCAGTAATACTTGAGCGAACTCGCTGGGGCGGGCGAGGCCTGTCGAGGGCTTATAAGTTGCGCTGTTTCAGGACGTTACGTAATTGCAGAGGACTTGACAAACAAACCATGCGAGACCTTGCAATCCGAATATATGACCTGATTCAGTACCAGAGTCTCAAATATGCGGATGAGTATATCAGGGCAGTACAGGGCGTTTATGGTAAAGACAAGGCCCAGCGAGGGTATGCGGCTACACGGGCAGTGATTTGGAACCTGGCTAAGTTAATGATCATAAAGGATGTGTTTTACGTGAGTTATCTGCTGACTCGTTACGAGAAGCTCAAACGGGATCGGCAAAGATACCAGGTCAGCGTGGCCGGTGGTGATAAAATCAGGTATAAACGGACGTTCCATCCTCGAATACTTGGGCATCGAGTAGATATTCGGCTGCCAAATTTTGCCAACAGCATAATGGCGCGCCTAAAATTCATGAGGGTACTAACCCAGACAAGCCGACAAAAGGAAAGGGCTTTTCTGGGCTGGTACCTGGAATTGGTCGAAGGATTCGGCAGGAATGGACGCCTGAGCTATGAGCAGGAAGTGGAGACTCTGAGCACTCCGGAAAGCGTACGTGGCTATGCCGAGCTGCGGGAAGAAAAGATGGTCCAAGCCAAGGAGAAGGTGGAATCTATCACCATGGCTTCTCGGAGAAAGGCTATTGCCTGAGGAAGAGGTGCTTGGACAGTAATAAGGCACGGAGAGCCGAAAAAGTTGAAAGGGCGGGCAAATTATGTGCTGCAAGACAATTATGCGAAAAAGAGCTATAGGGCTTTGGCCGGGGCTGGTGGCTATAGTGATTATGGTCGGCGGTGCTGGGGTGCTGCGGGCTCAGATACCGGCGGGCAGAGGCCGAAGCTTGGATGCCAACCGTCGGGTGGGCTCCGGGGGGCGAAACCCAGCTGGCGGGGGGGGACTTGACTCTGGCTACGGCAATCGGATTATCAGCGGCAATGTAGGTGCAGGCAAAAGCTTCAAGGGGATTGGGGGCATCCGCAATCCAAGGAGCTTTCAGGGATCACTGGGTACGAGCAGCTTAAGTGGGTTCCTTCGGGATAGCTACGGGCTGCGCAACAATGCGTCAAACATGGGGGTGCCGAAGACCTTCTTTCTTCCAAGCAGCACAGTGCTGGGTGTACGAGGCATAACAAGCGGGCAAGCCAGGCCGGGAAGCAACATGCCGAGCAACGTGAACCTGACGCCTCGGGTTCCGGGCGGTCCGGTGCAGGGCCAGAGTGGGGTGTTGACCAGATTTGCGGGGTCCGGGCCGGTGAATCAGAGTCTGGACCTGCGGCCAGTCTCGCAAGGTTTGCAGCCAATCGGCAGCCGACCAGTAGTGGAAACGGCAAGCAATCTGTTCGGGATACGTCGGATAGGTCCAGAACTGGGTTTGGATCGGCCTTATGAAGAGGTGATAAAGGAAGCTCTGGCGAAGAGACGGCGAGCCGAGCAAGAATCAACCCTAGAGCTGGCGGAGCAAACGTTCCAGGCGCTGCCGGCGTGGGCACAGCCGGGGGCAGTCGGAATGGATGAGGGTCAAAGCGAGCCGGGAGTACTTGGGCCAGAAATAATCACCAAAGCAACAGATGAGAGTATCGAACAAAATCTGGCCAAATCCAGAGAACTAATAGAAGAGTCGCGCGGCAAATCAGGTTTGCCGAGCATAGTGGATATCTACGAGCAAATGATGGCGGAGAGAGAGTTCGAAGATCAAGCCGAGGCGGTGCCGAGCGAAGAGGGCTCAGAACTGACAAGTCCGTTTGAGCCGAAGCCCGACGAAGATGCGGAAACGGCGAGGCAAAGAGTACTGAAAAAGATGCTGGTCTATAATTCGTTTGTGAGCAGACGCGCCGACAGCTTTAACGAGTACATGGCTCGCGGGGAAGCACTGCTGAAAAGGGGAAATTACTATAAGGCAGCCAGAGCATACGAAGGGGCAATCGGCTTGCGGGGGACAAACCCGCTGGGGCACCTGGGACGGGCGTTCAGCCTGGCCGGCGCGGGTGAACTGGTCTCGGCATCCCAGAGTCTA
>DAOVKO010000237.1 GCA_030631725.1 Actinomycetes bacterium
GAAGACGCATTTCTGTCATACGCTGAATAATACGGTGATTGCTTCGCCGCGGATTTTGATATCGATCTTGGAGTGCAATCAGAACGCCGACGGCTCAGTCACCATCCCGGAGGTCCTTCGGCCCTACGTGAACGGCCGAGAGCGAATCGAACCTAGATAAATACGCAAGAATCACATTCTTTGTCATTCCGCACTTGATGCGGAATCCAGGTTTTCAGGGCAAGCTAGTTAGCGTTACGTTATCTGGAACCTTTAGTCCACTCGATGGGGCGAATCTGAACCGGCTCAGTAAGCTCAAAGGGTACGAGTTGCTCTTCGAGCTCTTTCTTGAGAGATTCGATTCCTCGCTCAGTCGAAGCCTTCTCCGTTTTGGCCCGTTCGAGGGTCTTATTCGCCGATTTCTTTTTGGCTGTAAGCTGAGCGTAGTGGCGGTAGGTCTGCAGGAACTCGTCTATTTTATTTAGCTGTTCCAAGAGGCCAGCCAATTCGATCTGAGATGTGATGCTTATCCGCTCAGCAACTTGAGTTATTAGCTCGTCGTTCTCCACTGTAGTGGGCCTACCTCCCCTTCCCCTGTCCCTACTTCCCCTTCCCCCGCTCCCTCCGCTGGGGACAGAGGTGGAAGTCAACTTTTTGGCGGCCTTGAGTCTGCCCTCCACGCCAGCCATTTCCACTCGGAGGGTCCACTCTTTGGTTTTGAGCTCTTCGTAAACCTGCGGGGGGATGGGTTCGAGGGCGTCGAGCTGCTGGGAGAGCTCGTCGTATTGCTGTTGGGCCTTTTCGAAAGCCAGCTTTTGCTCGGGCAAGCGTGCCTCGCGTTCCTTCAGCCAGCCTTGGTGGGTGCGGCGGTTAGACTCCACGTAGCTATTGTGAGCGGCGATGAGTGCGCGTGCGAGCTGCTCGGCCCGCTCGGGGGTCTCGGCCAGGATGCGGAATTCGTGGACAAGTGGCTCAGATGAGTCCGGCTTTTGAGGCCTGATTCTGGTGGGTAGGGCGATGGTGTAGCTTGGTACCCCTGCTGACGGGGCCGAACGGGATCGAGATATCCCCCGCCGCGGGCGGATATCCACGGGTCTATCCGCCTCCACCGGTGTGATCATTCCCGACAGGTCAAACACTTGGGGCAGCCCAGGGGATCCGGAAGACGGAAACGATAGCCCTCGCGAAGGCCGGCCCCTGCTCCTAACACTGTACGGTTGGCCGTTAATGTAATGGAGGACAGTCCGGCCATATTCTTTTGTAAGGAAGCTGCCGACGTCGTCCTGGGCGTGCTCCATGACCTTCTTGAAGGGGACGTGGTCAAAAAACTCGCTGACGCCTTTGACGACTGCTACGTACTTGGCCTCGACAAAAACATTTTGATCGAGGTCGACCGGCATTTCGATGGCCAAGGGTTCGTCGAGTACTTTGACCTGCATCTCGGATTCGGCAAGGGCCTGGGGCAGGAGCAAACCGAGCAGCAGCAAGCAGACGAACGGAAGAGAATGTCTGATGTGATTGGCTAACATTGCAATTCTCCTTTAGTTTGAAGAAATCTTATTGAGGGCTTGTTTTCCCATGGCTGTTTGGGGGTAGGTCTGGGCCAAGTATTGGAAGGCGGCGCTGGCGAATTCCTGGCCTCCGGGGGAATCGGCCAAAATCTGGGCTGAAGCGGCGAGCTTTGCAGAAGCGGCCTCGCGCTCTATGAGTCGTGCGGCCCGGACAGCAGGGGGGACTTGAACTGTCGCCAATGGTCCAGGGGTTTGGCGGGTGCGAGAAGTCCAAATCAAAACGGTCAAGCCGACGGCCAGGGCCAGACAGGCGGCAACAGCGGCTAAGCGTCTTAGAACGATGGGGCGTTTGGCTGAGGCGAGAGTAATGGGAATGTCTTCAATGTTGACGGCGGACTCGTGCCAAACGTCCCGGGCCAATTTCAGAGAGTCCCGCAAGTCCTGAAGCTCTTCGCGGCACAAGGCACAGGCGGCTAGATGCTGGGCAACTTCAGCCGCTTGCTTGGCTTTCAGCTCGCCGTCGTCGTATTCGATGAGTATCTCGCGAACGAATTCGCAGGACTTCTTACTCATGGTCATAAGCCTCCGGCCGCAAGGCGGCGGCCAGTTTGGCGCGTGCCCTTCGCAGGCGACTACGAACGGTACTGTCGGGTATTTCAAGAATCTCTGCGATCTGGCTAGAATTCAGGCCATGAAAATATTTCAGCACTAAAGGGGCTTTATAAGATTCATCCAGAGCTTGCAGAGCAGAGTGGACGGCCCGGTGCTGCTCGCTGTTTCCGATCGTCTGGGCAACAGACGGATCCTGTTTTTTCTGATGAAACCATTTGGCCAGTTTCGGCAAGATTTTCCGGTGCAGCTTGCGTTTGCGGTTCTCCAGATGACAGCGGTTAATGGTTACGCGAAACAGCCAGCGGCGAAGGCTGAGCGGATCCGGCTGACGAGGGCCTTTCTGCATCGCGATAAGGTATACGTCCTGCAAGATGTCCTCCGCGTTGTGGGCACAGCCCAGGGCGGCTACGAGTCGCTTGAGCTGTGGGAAGGCGGTCTGCCAGATAGCCGAAAGCCCAGCATTGACGGGGCTGGGAGATTCAGCAACTGGGAAATTACCACTCTGTGCCACCGCTGTGCCCGGAATCGCTTGTCCACTTAAATAACTGCTCATGCTGTCCATAAGTATAATGCGCGGGTAAGGGCTTCTGTTGACGCTTATGTCGATTTTTTGCCGGATTTTTTGATGGCTTCGAGGATGTCTGAGGGGACGGGGGGGCAGCCTTTGACGAATAGGCCTTGGGCTTTTTTGGCGGAGGCGCAGTTGCCGATGAGAACGCAGCCGGGCGGGATGTCGGTGAGGCTCTTTCCCAGGGCAATGTGGAGCTTGCGGCCGGGGCCTGCATAGTCGAGCAGTTGCGAATGGTAACGCTCGAGAAGCATGACCACGGTGGAAAGGCAGGCGCTGCAGGAATCGCAATCGTGGACCACTACGCCAGGATACTCGACGGATAACTCCGTGGGGGCGGGCTCAAAAGGATCA
>DAOVKO010000046.1 GCA_030631725.1 Actinomycetes bacterium
GGCTTACGAGGCCGGCTACTACGACAGGGCCGATGCCAAACTCCACGACGGCAACAGGGTCTACCTCAGCGGCAAGAACGAGCCCTGGAACCAACGCCTCGACTATCGCAGCCGCCTGTGGATGGACGCCGTGGCCTACGTTTGGCCCAAGTGGTGGCTTGACCATGAGCTCCGGGCTATCCTCAGCAAATACCGCGAATCCGACGACAAACGCATCTCCGGCTACAGCGTATCCAGCACCTGCCTGGGCACAAAAGACGGCTCCGAAGGTTATCGGCAGGTTCTCCGCCAGCTTGAGCAGATCTGCCAGGCCGCCATGTTCGCCTCGAAAGGTAAGCTAAAGATCACTGTCTTTTCCGACCACGGACACAATCTCATCGCCTCCAAGCCCCTGCCCCTCAAAGACCTGCTCAAGGAATCCGGCTTTAGAGTGGTCAGTAAACTCAAAGGTCCCAAAGATGTTGTCGTTCCCCAGTTCGGCCTGGTAAGCTACGCCTCGATCAACACCTTGAGCCCGGTGGAGGTCGCTTCGGCCGTGGTGCAGATGGAGGGGGTAAACTTGGCTATGTACAAGCTGGAGGAGGACCAAGTGGCTGTGTTCGACAGTTCAGGCAAGGCCCTGGTTAGCAGGCAAGGGAACCGATATCTCTACCGCTGTATTGGTGGCGATCCCCTCAAGCTCAGCCCCGTGCTTGGGCGGCTGGGCGAATCGGGCCTGCTGGATGAGCAGGGCTATGCCCACGACGCGGACTGGTTCGTCGCCACCGCCGGCCATGAGTATCCCGACGCCCTGGCTCGCATCTGGCGGGCCTTCCATGGCCTGGTCCAAAACACCCCCGCCGTCGTCGTAACCGCCAAGGACGGCTGGTACTTCGGCAAAGGCAAGTTCGACTTCTTTGTGGACATCGCCAGCACCCACGGGTCGCTCAATTATGTCAACTCGGTTACTTTCGCCATGACCACCGCCGGCCCGCTACCCAGGGACCTCCGCGTGGTGGACCTATTCAAGGCCCTGAGCCGTCTCGGCTTGACACCCCCCTGACGCACAGGCCCCTCTGCGTAGATTTCGACAACTAACCGCTTGCTCTTCGGCTCACTCCGCAATAATCAAAATATTCCTGGTCCGACTTTGTGTCAGAAACTTCTCAGCTCGAGGCGACTTGTTCTAGCGACTGTCTGGGCCGCGAGTTACTTCAAGGAAGTGCTTTTCGAGGCTGCGGCTTTGTGTGAATTTGCGCGGGGTGATACCCATATCGAGCACGTTGCGCAGGAGCTCCGCGACGATAGCATCCTGGTCATGGGAGACATCGAGTGTGACCAGATAGGACGCTGATCCCACTGACCCATTGGCAGTGACGACGGCCATTGACCTGATGTCGCGCAGGCCCGTGAGGGAGCTCAGCCGTTTCACCTCGTCGTTTTGTAGTGGCCGCGACAGCTCCAGGTCGTACTCGCAGTCAGCCCGAGTGATGGCCTCAACGGATCCGGCGAAGACAAGCTTGCCCAGGTCAAGGATCGCGACGTGGTCGCAGAGCTCCTGTATCTCTGCGAGGTTGTGAGAACTGACCATGACGGTGCCCCGTTCCTGAAGTTTCTTAATAAGGTCCCTGGTTTGGTGAGCACTGGCGGGGTCGAGCCCGGCGGTCGGTTCGTCGAGGAGAATGACTTCCGGGCGACCGAGGAATGCTTGAGCGATGCCGAGACGTTTGATCATTCCGTGCGACAGCGTGCCAACGCGACGCTTGGCGACTGATTCGAGGCCGACCAGCTCCAGGGTCTGCATGACCTCCTCCTTGGCCTCCTGATGCGTGCGGCCGCCGAGCAGGCGGAAGAACACAAGCTGATTGAGGATCGGTACATTCCGTTGGAAGGCGGCATCTTGCGGAAAGATGCTCAAGCGGCCCCGCAACTGGGAAATGCGGCGGGTATCAATGCCCAGAACCTCGACGCTGCCGGCATTGGCCTTGAGGAAGTTGGCGACCACCGAAAAGAGCGTTGTCTTGCCGGCACCGTTAGGGCCCAGCAAGCCGAAGATGGATCGCGGCGGAACGTCGAAGGTTACCGAATCGAGAGCCTGGATGCGACCGAAGCTCTTTGAAATCCCATTAATGCGTATGGTGTACACCACAGGTTTCACCTATAGATCCCGTGTTTCAAAACGGTAATAGCCCAAGAAGAGAAAGACCAGCATATATCCCAGGCAGGCCAATGCTGTCCCCAGCGAATGGGTCAGTTGGGGGTGGAGCAGATGGTTCTGAAGTCCCCAGGGCAGTGCGTAGTTAAGGTATATCGCCGGCTTCCAGACAAGGCTTCCAAGCAAGGCAAAAAGCCAGACCCCGCCGATGATCAGTTTGGCCAAGACCAGTGAGACAAACGGCGAATCGACTGACGCTGAAATCCACGAGCAAATAGCAATGTACGGAAGCATGAGCACAGATAGGGCGAGGAATCCGTGCAAAGCCCACCCAACAAGCAGTCCGGCAGAGTATATCTTGATGTTAACGCCCAGATAGAAAGTGATCGTAGCGATGATGATTGCTATGACCAGGGTGGAGAAGAAAGCTGTTCCAAGAAATCGGCCAATGAAGATATTGGCCCGTTCGGTTCTGAGGAGGAGGTAACGCAGACCGCGGTTCTGCACATCGCCAGCGATCTGGTTAAAGGCCAGGAAAGAAATCAGCAAGGGCATGCCGAACAGCAGGATGAGAAATATGACCGAGAGTAGGGCGGGCCGATCGTCGAGTAGAAATGTTGTCCACGCGTCGCTGGACGCAGGAGAGTTCTCATCTGACTCGATGCCTAATGCCCATTGGATCACGGGCCGCCCCAGTTTGACGATTTCAGCGACGACCTTTTGGGGATCGGACTGTTGCCCGGCCTTGGCCTGCTGGGCCATTATCTGCTCGATGGGGGTGAGGACAGCGTGGGCGACAGTAAGGCCGAAGACCAGTGTAATCATCAGAAAGACAAGCCCAGCCCCGCCTCTCACCGTGTATCGGGTTTGGTAGAAGCTAATCAGGCGTATGTGGCTGGCGCTGACGTCCCTCAGGCTCATCTAGTCAAGCTCCATATGCCGCAAAAGGATGGCAGATCGAGGTCATCAGTTGGTGAAGTCCTCCTTGAAGCTCGTGTTCAGTAGGATAAGGGTCAGCACGGGGTAGATAAACTCGATGATAGCCCCGATGGTAAATCCTCCGCCAATTTCAGGCTTCATTATCACAGCAGAAACGATACCGGTGATAATCGCGAGTATTGCATATGCGTTACCCAAAGTGTGGCCCATGAATTTCTTCTGTTTTATGTAGCCGATGCCGGAAATGAGCAAAAGGATGCTTGAGAGAACCGACACCGCGAGCAGGCAGATGAACCAAGGCAGACCTATGGCCTGGAGGGCTTCGAACTGGGTGCGGGCCTGTTCATCCATATTCTCGACCAGCTTCCCGAAGAGGACGATCACGGTGATCATGCCCATGACACCAATCAGTCCCCCAGCAGAAAAGATGAAGTTCAAGACTGCCAGTGCCGTTAGTCCGCCGGGGCGTTTTCCTTCATTCATTGCAATGTCCTTTCTTTTTGCACGAGATTTCCTGACCTTTGACTCACGATCTCCGTGGGCCACTCGCTGGCGATTCTAGCATATCCATGAAATCTTTCAAAGCCTGTTTTTGCATTTAAACTTGCTTTCAGCCCCCGATATTATTGCTCTAAGCCTGATTAATCGTCGTCATCCTCTTCTTCCTCCTTCTCTTCGCGCAGCTTTTCCTCGTACTCCAGGTGTTCTGCCCACTCCTGCAAATACTTCACAAAATCCTCCGCAGGAAACTTCTTCCCTTTGAAGATCCCCACCTCGATTTGTTCCCAATTCTTCACCACTTGTAATCGCCCCCGGCCCTGCAGTTCTCGGATGCTCTTAGCCATCTTCCGCATATCCTTGGCCTTGTCCTTATAGTGCGGCAGCAGATAAGCCTTCATCCCGTTATCAACGTATGCCTGGGCATCGGAGGGCTTATCCCCGATACCGATCTGGATGCCAGGAAAGCGTTTTTTGATAAGGGCCAGTTCACTGCTCTTGAACTTACCGCTGCCCGCCAAGGCCTCCTTCAGTTCACTCAGCAGTAAAGGCCCCTTCGGATAGCCCTGCTTGCGCAGCCATTGTTTGCTTTTGCGGCTCAGAAGTTCCGGCCGCTGCGTCAGATAGATAATCCCATATTTCTTCGCTATTGCCTTGGTTACCCTCAGCGAGTCCGGCATGGGCTTGGCCCCGCCTATAAGCACCCGAAAAAAGCTGCTTCCCACCACCGTGTGATCCAGGTCGATTACCACAAAGGCGGTCTTCTTCTGACGCACAGCCACCAGCAGCGGCGCGGGACTGATCTCCAGCAGGTCCTTGTAGTCTTTATTCGGCACGTCATCGATTTTGGCCTGGAGCGAATAGTTCCCCGCTTTGCTGGGTTTCCAGGAAATGGCCGCTCGGCCCTGCTTGTCCGTGTGGGCCCTGCCGATGAGTTTCGACCCCTCGTAGAATCCCACGCTCACACCCGGTACATCCTCCAGCAGCTTGGCCAGTTGCACCTTTGCCGCCAGCTCCACCGGCTCATTCGGATAGCTCAAGGCATCGTAGGCGTAAAAGACTACCCCCTTCTCAGCTCCCAGGAAAACCCCCCCGGCCACATCGCTGACCATGTCCTGCCAGCCATCCTTGCGTCTTTGCGGAGTCTGATAGGAGCGTTTATCGTTTTGGGCCTGTTTGTCGGCCTGGAGCTCATCATTCGATTTGCCACAACTTGCCAGCAGCAAGACACAAGTTAAAATGCTAATCAGCCTCTGAGCTCTCATAGGACAACCTCCAGTATCCAAGTCCTTCTTGCTACCCTACATGGCTCCTCTGAGCCCATCGTGCTCCTGGCCTATTCTAGCTGATCTGGACGCCGGATTCACGAAATCCTTCCCCTTTTTTGCCCCTGGCACTTGCCCTGCCCAAAATCGTCCAGGCCGAGCCATTGCATTTGCCTACACGCCTGCGTAGAATCATTTATATATATCTAAGCTCCAGCCATTCTTGGGAGGGTGAAGCCATGAAATCCTGTCTTAGAGTTGTTTCTATCGTCTTGCTCGTCTGTGTACTTTTCGCTGCGGGCTGCACCATAAATCCCGTTACCGGCAAAAAGCAGTTGACCTTCATCCCCGAACACCAGGAGATCGCCCTGGGCGTCAGGACCGCGCCCCAGTTCGAAAAGGAATTCGGCGGAAAAGTTGACAATCTGGAACTTCAGGAATATGTCGCCGAGGTCGGAGCCAAACTCGCCGCTGTCTCCGACCGGGAAATGCCTTACGAATTTGCCTTGCTCAGTTCGGATGTGCCCAATGCCTTTGCTCTGCCCGGAGGGAAAATCTACATCACTGCCGGGCTATTCGCCAATATGACCAACGAACGCCAGTTGGCTGCCGTATTGGCCCACGAAACCGTTCATGTAGCCGGCATGCACAGCGTTCAGGGGCTGCAGCGCCAGATGGGCGCCGCTATTGTCGCCGAGCTTATCGGTGTTGCCGTCGGCGGCGAGCACGCCGAGAGTGCAGAGGCCGCCACCAAGTTAGTCGCTGGCCTGCGCAATCTTAAACACAGCAGAGAAGACGAATCCCAAGCCGACGAGTACGGCTTAAAATACATGTATCAGGCTGCCTACAATCCCTGGGGTATGGTCGAGCTGCTAGAATTGCTCCAGAGTCTTTCGCAGTCAAAACCCGGATTGTTCGGGGATTTCCTTGCCACCCACCCCCTGACCTCCAGGCGAATCGAGGATGTTCGAGACATCATCGCCCAGGACTACTCCGCCTATTCTCCGCAAACGCCCGACCCGCACGGCCAACACTTCAAGCAGATGCGCGGGCTCCTGGAGTCCGTAACCAAAGAATAGGCAAGTTCGGCGAAAGTCCTTTTCGCCGCTCCTGTCGCGCAACGGCTGTTCTTGGCCCCGCTCTATTGGCCACTGTCGGCCTTTTGCCCAGCCAGCTTCTCCACCTTCGCTGAGAGAACATCGAAGTCGATCGGCTTTTCCAGAAAATCTTGTACCGGCATCCAGGTCTCGTCGATATCGCCTGGTCCAAAGCCCATCGGGAACTTTGTGTTGATCGCCGAAAGAATCAGAATCGGCAGTTTGGTCAGCGTCTTGTGTTTGCGAATCTCCTGGGCCAGCTGGAATCCAGCCCCCGCATTTTCCGGAAACATAACATCCAGCACCAGGACCTCATGCGGCTCTCGCTCGAGCCTCTCGATAACCTCCTCCGTATCATAAATGGCCGTCGTCTCGTGACCTTTATGCTGGAGCACACGGCAAATCGAATCCATGAAATCCCGGTCGTCGTCAACAATCATTACCTTGGCCATATTTGCCCTCCTTTGAAAATATCCATCCGCCAGCGACGAGCTTGCTCGGCTTTTCCTTAGCAGACCGTTTGTCCAATCCTAAACATACACACCCCAGCCGATTTGTCAAAGCCATTGCTGGGCGAACTCGCACAAGAACGACCGTGGCCCCCCCCGAAAAGGCCCCCTTTCTTACCCTCAATAAAACCACCCATCAGCAACAGGTATAGCAAAGGCCGCCTGCCACTTGGGTAAGCTGAGGGGGGCAACCTACCCGTGGGTGCGACAAGCGGCCTTATGAGCTCTATGCTGAGTCCCGCTGCCGGAAATCAAGCTGATGGCCCAGAGCAAGGCAAACTTATGTCTGGTTTGTCCTGGGCCTCAACAGGACCAAACCTCCGAACAGCATCTGCGCTTGCGCAAAGCAAAAGACGCCAGACACGCTTAATATAACTTCCTTCCCCATCAAATCCCCTATCAAATTAAGTTTTGTATCTACCTCTTAATTATAACGATACGTTTCTTTTTGTAAATCAGGGGACAACCTATTTTTCTTATCGGGGAATCCCCTATGATGCGAGTCGGAAAGTCCTATAAAAACCTTGGATGCTTAGTTAAGAGCTGCAAAGGGTATATCCGAAATGTGGGACTACAAATCAGCACCGGCAGTGAAACTAGGCCTTGTCCTGGCTATTTACCCATCGAATTGCATACTGGAGCAGTTTGGCGGCATTTGGCAGATTCAGTTTTTCCTTGAGGTGAGCACGATAAGTCTCGATTGTCTTTATACTCAGATATAGGTTTTCTGCTATCTGGCGGGTCGTATAACCCTGGCCGATCAAACGAAACACTTCCAACTCACGGTCGCTGAGACGCTCTATAGCAGAAGCACCGACCTTTGTCCCTGCGCCAACTAACTTACGCACCATTTTTGGTGCCATCCTATCGCTCAGGTATATTTGGCCGCTTAGGATTTTACGAATTGCCATGACAATATTCTCTGTGGCTTCGGCCTTCATAATATATCCCTCGGCTCCTGCCCGAAGAACACGCTCGGCATACATAGACTCATCATGCATAGAAAGAGCTAGAACCGACAGACTGGGATAGCGAGCTTTGATATCCTTTATGAGTTCCATGCCGCTCGTCTCTTTCAGGGAAATATCTACGATAATCATATCCGGTTTTAGTGCTTTTACGGCTTGCATTGCTTGATGGGCATCCTCCGCTTGGCCGCAAACCATAAGGTCGTCTTCGCGGTTGACAAGCTCGGTAAGCCCTTGGCGAACGATAGGGTGGTCATCAACGACGAGGATTTTCGTCCTGCGATCTTCGCTTTTATTTTGCGGTTTTTTCGAGACCATAATCTTTCCCCATATTGTTGTTATCGGTTTGGATTTGGAAACCTGCAGATCACGATTGTCCCGCCTCCGGCGGCTTTGCGAATATCGAGTGAGCCGCCGATTATTTCAGCGCGGTGGCCCATAATCTGCAATCCCATCCCTGTTCCTCTGGCTTTGGGCGCTTTTGGAAAATCCAGGCCATCACTTTTTACCGTGAGGGTCGATTCATTCTTGCCATAAGCCAAGGCCATCTGGATATTCTTTGCTTTGCCGTGTTTGATTGCATTAGTAATGGCCTCCTGAGTCATGCGATAAAGGTGTACTGCCACCTCGGTATTCTTCAGCTCAACCGGACGATCACATTTGAAAGTACAGCGGATGCCGAAGAGCTTCTGCGTGGATTCCGCCAGTTCCCCCAGTGACGATACCAAGCCACCGGCGTCCAGATCTACGGGATGAAGGCCTTTGGCTAAATCCCGTGCCTGTTCCATGGCCTCCTTGACAAGCTTGTTTATTTGGGTAAGGTCGGCTGCTTCATCCGGCGACTTGGCAGCGAGCTTCTGCTCCAAGGCCTTGGTCATAAAGGCAATGCCGGTAAGCTGCTGGCCGACACTGTCGTGAAGTTCGCGTCCCACCCGCCGCTGTTCGCGATCGCTGACATTCAAGATCTCTTTTTCCAGGCCCTTGCCCCTCTCAATCTCCTGCAGTAATCGCTCGTTAGTTTCTGTCAACTCTGCTGTGCGAACCCGAACCAGCTCTTCCAAGTGCTGCCGGTATTCCCTCAGTTCTTCTTCTGCCTTCTTGCGCTCGGTGATGTCGCGAACAAACACGAAGAATTGTCCATTTGCTACATCAAGATAATTTGCGCTGACTTCAACATCGACAATCCTGCCATCCTTGCACCTATGTTTAGTCTCAAAACGGCCGTAACCTCCTTTAATTACCTTTTCGACATGTTCAGCTATTTCTTCCTTTGTTTCCGTCACCTCGATATCAGATACAGACTTCACAAGTAATTCTTCGCGGGAATAACCTAAAATTTGACAAATTGAATCGTTGGCGTCAACTAAGCGACCGTTCGTGTCGGAAATCCAAAAACCATCGAGTGCTGTTTGTATGATTGTTGAATATTCCTTCTCTTTGCGCTTGCGTTCGGTAATGTCCCGAAAGTACCAAATTCTGCCGTTATAGATACCCCGCGAATCTATCAAGGGAGAGGAATACCTATCGAAAACTTTCCCGTCCTTAAATTTTATCTCGTCCCTACTTTTCTCATTTTCGTGAGTATAAAGATATTCTACTTTTCCAAGGAACTTATTAGGTTCTTCTAATTGTCCCAGTACATATTGGAGCATTATTTTATCGTCTTTTGTATCTAAGAGTTGCTGAGGTATATGCCACATTTCTCCAAACCTCTTATTCAACAGAATAGATTTTCCCTCCCGGTCCACAACCAGAATTCCATCAATCGACGTCTCAGACTGCGCTTCTAAGATGGTGGTCTTAAACAAAAGGTCTCTCTCTGCTTGTTTGTACTCGGTGATATCGATGGCATAGTGGAGATATGTCTCCTTATTCAGTGGAATCCAATGCGCATCCCATATCTTACCCCAGGCATTGAGTTCAGGATTTCTGGCTGGCTCTTGGCTTCTTAATGCTTTATCTGCAAGACAAAAATAACAACAAGTACCTCCAGCTGGAGCCTTTTTGTGTTCATCGATATATTTCTTATCTTCTTCAGGTATAAAATCGCTCCGGCCAAAATCCCCCCAGCAATAGCCACCGACCTTGGCTCCGGCATCTCGTGCAAGACGGTTGGCAGCCAAAACAGTTCTGTCCTTACGAATGAGCATTGCGATATGAGGTAAGCTGTCCAATAGGAGTTCGTTCAGGCGCTGCTTCTCCTCCAGAACCTTCCCCGTCCTCTTTCGCTTAGTGACCTTTCTATCGGTACCTTTGCTCATGTTAGCCACGCTTGAGCGGATTCCCACATCAGCCATCTGCGTGGTTTTTGGGCTATGCGATACCTTGCCTTTAGCAGCCAGGGGCTGTTTGATGGGCTTTTCATTCTTCTTTACAGCCATTATTAGATCTCCCCGCCTGGGCTAATATGAAAAGTAGTAATATGTTATCTCGCTGATGTGCCCTAGAGATTGTACCACTTGGGAAGTTAGGATTCCATGCTTATTTGCCGAGAACTGCAGAGCGTTTATTCTTCATCTTTGAGTTGCGTAATTGACGGCTCCAGGCCACAAATTGGACATTGCGGGGTTCGATTGACCCTGACCTGCCTGAACTGCATCCCCAAAGCATCGTAGATTAATATCCGGTTGGTCAAAAGCTTTCCAATCCCCAGCAAAAACTTCAGGGCCTCAGTAGCCTGCAGGCATCCTATAACCCCGGGCAACGTCCCCAGCACCCCCGCCTGGGCGCAGGAAGGCACAGCTCCAACCGGCGGCGGCGATGGCAACACGCATCGGTAACACGCCGTTTCTCCCGGCAGCACCGTGATTATTTGACCGTCAAAACCCAACACGCTCGCGTGCGAAAACGGTACCTTCTCGAAGTAGCAAGCATCATTGATCAAAAACTTAGACCCAAAATTGTCCGTTGCATCGAGGACAAAGTCATAGTCCTTGATAATCTCTGCGATGTTTGACGCCGTCACCTTGGCCAAATACGTTCTAACGTTCACCTCTGGATTGATCGCTTTGATTTTCCGCTGGGCCGAGGCTACCTTTTCCTTGCCTATATCATTGCTGAAGTGGATTATTTGCCTCTGTAAATTTGCCACGTTAACTCTGTCGGCATCGATGATACCAAGCTTGCCCACCCCTGCAGCCGCCAGGTATAAAGCAGCCGGGCTGCCCAGCCCCCCAGTCCCCACAATCAAGACCCTTGAGGCCAGAAGTTTCTCTTGGCCCGGGGCCCCTACTTCCTTGAGAATTATCTGCCGGCTGTAGCGCTCGATCTGCTGCTCAGTTAGATTCACGACCACCTCCCATCAAATGCACCAACCTCACTATTCTACCGGCCTCTTCCAGGCCCTGTCGATAGCCTGGGTGAGAACAGTTGCTGTTTATCTGTCCAGGTCTTTTGTGATATTCTTGCAAAAAAAGTGGTGGACCTCACTGCCAAAATAGGTATAAC
>DAOVKO010000102.1 GCA_030631725.1 Actinomycetes bacterium
TCGGGAGAAGTAGTAGAAATACTCGGGGCAGATGGCGAACGAATAGCCAGAGGTCGCGTGAACTACTCGGCCAGGCAGATAAACAAGATCAAGGGGCTGAAGTCCAGCAAGGTGAGGGAGATTCTCGGTGAGATTGGCCGGGAAGAAGTGATCCATGCCGATGATCTGGCCCTATAAGAGAGGCTTGAGGCATGAGAAAGAACCCCCCAGGATAAACCTGGGGGCTAAACAATACACTGCTGGGCGGTAGCCCTCATATCCTGGATCGCCTTGGCTGGATCGTCAGCCCTGAACACCGCATTGCCGGCTACAAAGCAATTCGCCCCTGCCGCCGTCGCCTCACCTATAGTCTTGGCGTCTATGCCCCCGTCGATTTGGAGCCACTGATCCGCTCGCATCCGCTGCCGCAGCGTCTTGACCTTTTCCAGCACCTCCGGCATAAACTCTTGCCCCCCGAAGCCCGGATGCACGCTCATCACCAGCACCAGGTCCACTTCCTCCAGCACTTCAAAGATCACCTCAGCCGATGTTTCGGGATTTACGGACACTCCCACGCTGACGCCCAGCGAGCGGATCTGCCTGGCAGTCGCCGCCATGTCGGAGGCACACTCGGCATGAAACGTAATATTGTCCGCACCAGCCTGGGCGAAGCTTGGCGCATACTTCAGCGGATCGGTTATCATCAAATGGGCATCGAAAGGCAGTTTAGTCATCGGCCGAATGCTTTTCACTACCGCTGGACCAATGGTCAAGTTGGGCACAAAATGGCCGTCCATTATATCCAGATGCAGCAGATCAGCCCTGGCACTTTCGACGACTCTAATCTCGTCAGCCAAGTGGGCAAAGTCCGCCGCCAACAGCGACGGTGCAATCCAGATATCCTCTGCAGTCCTTTTGGCAAGTTCCATTACTTCGCTCCGACAGTCCCAAACTCGAGCTTAGGCCTCGTCCAATATCTCCAATGCTGCGAAAGGTTTTCCAGCCAGGAAATCCAGGCTCGCCCCACCGCCGGTGGAGATATGCGACATTTTATCCTCCAGCCCAAACGCCTCAACCGCTGCCGCCGAGTCCCCGCCACCGATGATACTCGTGCAATCCGCATCGGCAACCGCCTGGGCCACCGCCCTGGTCCCGGCATCGAATGGCGGAATCTCAAACACGCCCATCGGCCCATTCCAGACAATCGTCTTGGCCGTGGCGATCTTTGCGGCATAAGCCTTGGCCGTGGCTGGGCCAATGTCCAAGCCCAACCACCGCTCTTCGATTGCCGGGCCCTGAACCGCTCGATCCGCCTGAGCAGAAAGCTCCCGGGCAACCAGGTGATCAGTGGGCAGAAGCAACTCACAGCCGGCTTGGGCTGCGGCTGTGAGAAGCTCGCGGCACTGAGCGGTCATCTGGTTTTCCAGCTTCGAGTTGCCCACCTCAATTCCCTGAGCTTTGAGGAACGTATAAGACATCGCCCCGCCTATAAGAATAGTGTCCACCTTTTTGATGAGGTTTTCGATTACCGGAATCTTATCGGAGACCTTGGCCCCGCCTAATATAGCCAAAAACGGGCGGGCCGGATTCTCCAACGCCTGACCCAGATACTCCAATTCCTTTTGAATCAAAAACCCACACACCCGTTTGCCAGGCCCGAGTTTCTCCGGCACACCGTACATCGACGCGTGCTTACGATGGGCCGTCCCGAAGGCATCGTTGACGTACAGCTCAGCCAGACCAGCCAACTCAGCAGCAAAGGCTGGATCATTCTTCGTCTCACCTTCGTGGAAGCGCAGGTTCTCCAGCAGCAGGCACTGCCCGTCCCCAAGCTCCTCCACCGCCCGGGCCGCTTCGGCACCCACGCAATCGCCCGCCAGCTCAACCTTGCTCGCCAGTAGTTCACCCAGCCTTTTCGCCGCCGGGGCCAGTGAAAGTTCCTTGTTGATCTTGCCCTTGGGCCTGCCCAGGTGGCCCATCAGGATCAGCCTGCCCCCGCGATCCAACACGCTCTTGATGCTCGGCAAAGCCATTCGTATCCGCCGATCGTCCGTAATCTTCCCTTGCTTATTCAGGGGAACATTAAAATCCACCCGCATCAGGACCCGTTTACCCTTTACTTCCACGTCCGCTACCGTTTTCTTAGCCATACCTCTGTCTCGTCAGAGTTATCAAGCCAGCAGGCCCACCCAAACGGATAGGCCTACTGAAAAAACTTCATCAATGCCGCGCTTCTCAAATCGTGGCTATCTTGCCCATCAGGTCCACCACCCGCTGCGAGAAGCCCCATTCGTTGTCGTACCAGCTAATAATTTTGACCAGTTTGCCGCGCGGCTTGGGGTTGACCATGGTGCTCAGGGCATCAAACACGGAGCTGTGTGGGTTGCCGATCACGTCGCTGGAGACCAGCGGATCGCAGCAGTATTCCAGAATGCCCTTCAGTTCACCCTCGGCTACTTCCTTGATGGCTGCGTTGATTTCGTCAGCGCTAACTTCCTTTTCCAGCACAGCCACCAGGTCCACCACCGAGCCGTCCTGTACCGGCACACGCATGGCACAGCCGTCCAGCTTGCCCGCCAGAGCAGGTATGACCTTGCCCACAGCCGCTGCCGCACCGGTGGTGGTCGGAATTACATTCGCCGCAGCCGAGCGTGCCCGCCGAAGATCGCTGTGCACCATGTCCAGTATCCGCTGATCGTTCGTATAAGCGTGAATAGTGGTCATCAGCCCCTGGACGATACCAAACTCATCGTTGAGCACCTTAGCCACCGGAGCCAGGCAGTTCGTCGTGCAACTGGCGTTCGAGAATACCTGGTGCTCCGGCTTGATGGTATCGTCATTGACTCCCATCACTATGGTCGCATCGATTTCATCTTTAGCCGGGGCGCTGAGAATCACCTTCTTGGCTCCCGCATCCAAGTGCGAACCGTAACCGATTCCACCCTTCTTGGGGTCGCAACGCACTCTGAATACGCCCGTGCTTTCCAGTACCACCTGTACGTTTTCTTGTCCCCAGGGAAGCTTCGAGGGATCTCTCTCTGCCAGAATCCGAACCTTCTTCCCGTTGGCTACCAGATTGTCGCCCTGGGCCGCCACCGTCCCCTTGAAACGCCCGTGAACCGAGTCGTATTTCAACAGCATGGCCAGGGTCTTGGCGTCTGACAGATCGTTCACGGCCACCACTTCAAATTCCTTTGACCGCTCAGCCAATACTCTGAAAACGATCCTGCCGATTCGACCAAAACCATTAATTCCCACACGAATTGCCGCCATTACATAGCCTCCATATCAAGAATCAAATATCAAATATCAAAACTACAAATCAAAACCCAAAATGTTTAAGATTTTGAATCTTGACTTTTCTACGTCGCTTCAATCTCCGTGAGTTTACCCTTGAGCAACTCGCCGACTTTTTCCTCGTGCTTCCTGGTCAGCTCCTGAATCTCCTCCTTACCCTTGGCCGCTTCGTCTTCGCTGGCCTTTTTGTTCTTCTGCTCCTGGTCGATATGTTTATTGGCCTCCCGGCGGATGTTGCGTATGCTTATCCGCTGCTGCTCCGCCATTTGCTTGACTTGGTTGGCCAACTGCTTGCGACGTTCCCCGCTCAAGGGTGGCACGGTCAGACGAATCACCCTCTTGTCCGATTGCGGCGTAATCCCCAGCTCCGAGGCCAAAATCGCCCGCTCGATATCCTTAATGCTCGAAGGATCGAAAGGCTTGATCACGATCAGGTTCGCTTCCGGAGTTGCCAGACTCGCCAACTGTTGCAAAGGCGTACTCGATCCGTAATAGTCCACCTTTATATGCTCCACCAGCCCGGTCGTCGCCCGCCCGGTTCGTATCCCTCGAAATTCGCTGCCCAGAAAGGACACCGCCTTCTCCATCTTCTCCTCAGCCTGGAAGGATATCTCATCTAGGCTCATCGCCATAATCTCCAATCGTTGTGCCCACTTCCTGCCCCTGAACAACCCGTTCGATGTTCCCGCTCTTATAGACGTTGAACACCACAATAGGGATCCTGTTCATCCGGCACAAACTGATTGCCGCGTGGTCCATCACTTTCAAGTCTTTGCTGAGCACCTCATGAAAATCGAGCTTCTTATACAGTTTTGCCCCCGCCTCCACTTCTGGATCCGCCGAATAAACTCCCTCCACCTTGGTGGCTTTGAGCACGGCTTCGGCATGCAGCTCAGAAGCCCGCAGGGCTGCGCAGGTGTCCGTGCTGAAAAACGGATTGCCCGTTCCCCCGGCCAGGATTATAATTCGCCCCTTTTCCAGGTGCCGCACAGCCCGCCGGTGGATAAACGGCTCACTCACCTCCTTCACCGCTATGGCACTCATCACCCGCGTCGGCTGGCCCATCGCTTCCAGACATTCCTGAAGGGCGACGGCATTCATCACCGTGGCCAGCATCCCCATATAGTCAGCCGAGGCCCGCGGTATTTGCAGCTCCTTCGTCAGCGTTTCCCCGCGCAGGAAATTCCCACCCCCGCAAACCACCGCCAACTCCAGACCCAGCTGGGCCGTCTCTTTCAATTCTTTGGCCAACTGTCGCACGGGTTCAGCCTCGATTCCAAACCCGCTCGTGCTGCAAAATCCTTCCCCCGATATCTTCAGCAGTACTCGCCCGTATTTAAGTTCAGCTTTACCCATTAGAATACCAAAAATCAAAAAGCAAACGTCAAAACGCTCCGGTACAGTAAGACATAATCTTTCAAACTTTTTGAATTTCGATTTGTAATTTTGATATTTGATTTTTGCATTTTGATTTTACTTATCCGCCCACCGCAAAGCGAGAGAATCGCCCCAGGGTTATCTTCTCCCCTGTTTTGCTCGAGAGCTCATTCAGCAGGTCTTTGATTTTCTTCTTGTCGTCCTTGACGAAAACCTGCTCCAGCAGAACGTGCTCCTCGTAGAACTTGCCCATTCTTCCTTCGACTATTTTCTCCAGGATCTCCGGCGGCTTATTTTCTATCTGCTCCGCGAGCATCTGCCGTTCTTTATCCAGCATTTCGGAGTCCAGATCCTCGATGCTCCCCGCCAGCGGCGCCGTCGCGCAGACGTGCACCGCCAAGTCCGCAACCAGCTGCTTGAAGGCCTCGTTGCGGGCCACAAAATCGGTCTCGCAGTTCAGTTCCACCATGGCCCCGACCTTGGCGTTGTGATGAATATAACTGCCCACCAGCCCTTCCCTCGTCGCCCGGTCCGCTCGTTTGGCCAGACCCATAAGTCCTTTCTTGCGTAGGATATCCACCGCCTTGTCTTCATCGCCGGCGGCTTCGGTCAGGGCCTTCTTGCATTCCATCATCGGCTGATTAGTCTTCTCCCTCAGTGCCTTTACCATAGCTGCCGTGATCTCGGCCATCGATTTTACTCCTGTCAAACCTTTGTATCTGTCTGTACGAATCTCGCCCGTTCCCGGTCTTTTCGGTCGGATTCTGCTGACTTCTTGGCCATAAGTTCTGGCGATTTATTTCTCGCCGAGCCCAGACTCTATCCAAGCCCTCAGGCCTGCTCTTGGCTGGCCGTCGTACCTTTGGAAGCTCCGTCCGCTACCTCTTCTTGTTCTTCGCTGTCAAGTTTCGTTGGACCGCTGCCGGACGCCCTGGCTGTGGTAGGTCTGCGGCTCGAAGGTCGTCTGACAGCTTTTCCTTCTTCAGACGGTTTGCTGGCCTTGCCTTCTTCCACCGACTCTGTCAGCTCCTTCAGCAGAAGCTCAATAGTTCGCATCGCGTCGTCATTGCCCGGAATGGCAATATCCACCGTATCCGGATCCGAGTTGGTGTCAATCAGCCCGACGGTTGTGATCCCCAGCTTCCGCGACTCGCGCAGAGCCAGATACTCGCGTCGGCAGTCGATGACCACCACTGCACCCGGAAGCTTCGACATCTTGCGGATGCCTTCCAGGTTCCGCTTGATCTTGCGCTTTTCCCGCGTAAGCGTGGTAATCATCTTCTTGGAATAGCTGTTGATTTGCCCGCTCTCTTCCAGGGCCTCCAGCTCTTCCAGCCGGGCCAGACGAGACCGGATCGTCCGGAAGTTGGTCAGCGTACCCCCCAGCCAGCGCTCGTTCACGTAGGGCATTGAACAGCGGCCGGCCTGCTCCTTTATGGCCTGCTTCGCCTGGCGTTTGGTCCCCACGAACAGCACGTCCTGTCCCTGGGATACCGCCTGCGACACGAACTTCCTGGCCACCAGAAGGCCTTTGACCGTCTCCTTGACATTAATAATGTGAATCCCGTTACGTTTGCCGTAGATATACGGGGCCATCTTCGGGTTCCACCAGCTCACCCGGTGCCCGAAATGTACCCCCGAATCCACCAACTCACGGATCAAAGTCGTGAGCAAATTACATCCTCCAAAATAAGACCTTACCGTCGTTCAACGCCAAAACAGTCGGCTAAATCTAACAGCTTGCCCCTGACAGGTCAAGCCCGAAAGGTTCTTAGTCCCCTTTGGCTCCCGGCTGGCAGCGCCCTCAAAGCCGACGACTTGCTCCCAGCAGAGTTCTTTGCCTCTTATCCCGGGACAGTCCACAGGAAGGTAATCGCTGTAACTAATTGCTATAAAATACGTTACAAGCGAACGGGGCACGCGGCCCCGGCCCCTCTGCTTCTATTGGCCCCCCTCACGCCCAGCCAGTTCCTTCGGTTCGCTTGAATCCGTTTCTGCGGGCAATTCCCGTTCGCTCCGCAGTTGCTCGAGCTTTTCCAGCGGTTTTTCCAATTGCCGTGTCCGCGTTGTGCTCAATCTTTCAAACTCCTCCTGAGCCCCGGCTATTCGGCTGCCCATCTTCTCCAGCGAGTCCTTGAACAGTTCCCACTGTTTGTAGAATTGCCCCAGAAGCGTCAGCATCTCATTGGAGGTCTGTTCCAGGGCAAAATTGTCCACGGCCTGGCGAATCACCGCCAGAATCGCAAACAGCGTCAGCGGCGAGCAGAAAATCACCCTCTTTGCCAGGGCCTGGTCCATGATGCTGCTGTCCTGTTCCTGGATAAAGGCATAGACCTGCTCGTTGGGAATGAACATCAGCACGTAATCCACAGTTTTCTGCTCGGGATTTATATACTCTCGGGTTGTAATTTCTTTCACCCGGCTTTTGACGTCTTTCAGGAACTTGTCGCGATAAGTATCTTTTTCAGATTGCGATTTGGAATCGGTGAATTTTACGTAATTATCGAAAGGAAACTTGACATCCATATTTACCTTTAAACCGTTCGGCAAAAAAAATGTAAAATCCGGTATGGTCCCGACCTCGTCAATGGATTTTTGCTTTAAATAGTTTACGCCTTCTATAAAACCTGCGAGCCGCA
>DAOVKO010000033.1 GCA_030631725.1 Actinomycetes bacterium
CCATAGGGCAACAGCAAATCCAGCATTCGCCGCTCGTATTGGTCATTGTCAGCGTCTTTGGAAATGAGCACCTTCTCCAAAGGATACCCCAACGCCTCGGCCTGCTGCTCCAAGAGCTCCCTGCGCACGCCGTGCATACTCACACGGTCGTAGTCGGCTGTGATTGTGCTCAGCAGAGCTGCAACTTCATATTGCCCGCAATGCTGAACCCGCTCCAGGGCCAGGGCAGAGTCCTTGCCGCTACTCCAGCAAAACAGAATCTTCTCCTTGGCTTGCATGGCTGGCTCTATTCTTTTTGCTCGTCGCTCAACGGCTCATTCATCGAGCCCGAGCGGAAGCCCTGCAAATCGAAGGTAATGTAGATGTAGCCGAGCTGTTTGAGCCTAGCCACGATCTTTTCCCGCAGCTTCTCGTCGAGCAGCTTGGCGAACTGCCCCGGCGAAATCTCAATACGAGCCATCGTATCGTGACTGCGCACCCGCAGCGGCGAAAAGCCGGCTACGGTGAGGAAGTCCTCGGCGGCTTCGACGCGGGCAAGGGCCTCGGTAGTGAGTCGCTGTCCATAAGGAAAACGGCTGGCCAAACAAGCCATGGACGGCTTGTCCCAACTGGGTAGATCCATTTGGCGAGAAAGGGCTCGGATTTCGTTTTTGCTCAGGCCGACCTTCTGGAGGGGTCGAGCGATGCCCAGCTCGTCGCCGGCGCGCAGCCCCGGCCGAAAGTCCCCTGTATCGTCGGCATTGGCGGCCGTAGCCACTACAGAGTAACCATGCTCCTCGGCGATGTCCCTTAGCTTGGTGAGCAGTTCCATCTTGCAAAAATAGCAGCGCTGCGGGGGATTCTCGGCATAGTGCGGATCGTCGAGCTCGCAGGTCTCGATGATCTGATGGTTGACGGCGAGCTTGGCAGCGAGGGCTTGGGCTGCGGGCAGTTCGCCAGCGGGGTAGGTGGCACTTTTAGCGGTGACGGCCAGGACCTTTTCGGGGCCCAGGGTCTCGATGGCTACGGCTAGGAGGAAGGAGGAATCGACTCCGCCGGAAAAGGCCACCAGCAGGGAGCCCATTTTCTTGAGCTCGGCGCGGAGGGCGGCCAATTTCCCCGAAGTCTCATCTGTAACCGTAAACTCATCGGCCATAGCCATAGACCTTTGACAAAAACATCACAACGGTTCAAGGGAGTCGAGGATTTCATTGACACTGGTAACGGCCAGGGCAGTAACAGAATCAGCAGCGCCGTAGTAGAGCAGGATCTCATCGGGATTGGAGGTGATAGCCCCGCAGGTAAAGACCACGTTGCCCAACAGACCGGTAAGCTCATAAGGGGCTTCGGGGGCGAGCAGCGGCTGGGCGGAGCGGGCCAACAGGCGGCTGGGGTCGTCGGAATCGAGCAGGACGGCGCCGAGGCAATAGCGATTGTCCTTATCAGCCCCATGGTAGATCTCCAGCCAGCCCCTGGGTGTGCGGAAAGGTACGGCGCCGGCTCCGACGCGGACGCAATCCCAGCAATCGCTGCGAACGTCGATGAGCTTTTGATGGTGGCCCCAGTGGAGCAGGTCTGGTGAGCGAGCGAGCCACATGGCCGGGGTGCCGATGTGCTTGGGATAGGGGCGGTGGAAGGCGAGGTATTGGCCGTCGATTTTTTCGGGGAAGATGACTACGTCGCGGTCTTCGGGGGCAAAGATGAGGCCGTGGCGATTGAAGGTTTTGAAATCAGTGGTCCAGGCCAGGGCTGTGGCAATGCCGTGCGATGAGACGGCGGTGTGGGTTATGTAGTATCGGCCGTCGATTAGGGTGATGCGGGGATCCTCGAGGCCGAAGGATTCGATGGGGCTCTGGGGGAGCATGGCAGGGGTATCGTTGACGGTGAAATCTCGACCGTCGCTGCTGCGGGCCAGTCTCAGGTGGCTAAGCGTGGTGAGGTAGGGCTGGCCGTGATAGATGATCATGCGGGGGTCGCTGTCGTCGAGGTCGGGGGAGTTCTTTTTGATGGCCTTGAGGGCGACCACCGGGCCGGAGTCGGTCTGCTCGACGACGGGGAAGGTGATGTAATCCGGGGGAGATTCATGGGCGGTCTCGGCTATGCGGAGCAGCAGGAGGATTTGGCCGTCGTGCTCGATGGCCGCGGCGTTGAAGGCACAGACGACCTTGAGTTCGGGGCGGGATGGTTTGACGTCGGAGGGACTGACGAGCGGGTTATTCTGGTAGCGCTGCATTCGAATGTGTACTCCTAGCATCGGACAAGGGCGCGAGCTGGGGCTATTGGCTTTTTCCAGCCGCTAGGATACTGTCTTGGTGGCCGGGCGACAAGAGTGTTGACTGGGGGGAAAGAACCGATAAGCTGTGTAGCGCTGAGTTGCTATTCCCCGGTAGCTCAATTGGTAGAGCGAGCGGCTGTTAACCGCTAGGTCGCAGGTTCGAGCCCTGCCCGGGGAGTTAAGATAACGCCTTGTAACAAGAGAAGTTACGAGGCGTTATTTGTTACGGAAAAAGTAATTATTGAATTAATCGCATTTGTATTTGTGCAGAATTTGTACAGAATGGCACTTTTTAGGTCGGCCTCTCCCTCGCTTCTGATCTCCGTTTGCAACTACAATATCCAACTCCGCTTGATTAAAAGCAAGATGTCCCGCAATCTTTATTGGGTGTAATGCTCCCTTCTCAACTAATCGATACATAGCTTTATCAGGGCGAGCTAATCCCAAACGGTCGAGACCAAGATAGGCAATCGCCTCATGCATCCAAAGGATGGGTGCTCTTTCTACTTGCTCTTTTACTTTTGTGTTCTTCATATCGTAATTTCACTTATTATTACGAGCTGATTACCGACTTTCTTCCGACCCACAGTGAAAGCGGCAGGTTTGGCCCTGGCGTTTCACCTGCCTGGGGGTTTCCCGCGGATTTGTTGGTTTTTGGGCTGAAAAGGCCGACAAATGTCTTCGATTCTAAATTTTCTGGCCACGGCAAAGAGTTCGTGGGCTCTGGCAAGAGCGGGGCCATGATCTGGCATGTCAATGTGCAATTGTACGTACGGAGGAATATCTTTGTCGTCTTCCGGAGGTGTAACGACACCGACCGGATATACGCGCTGCAATTCCATTGTCGCGTCCAGGCAAGCAGCTCGCAAACCTTGGGCGGTGAACAATAGCCAATCGAAGGCTTGATGGCCCTGTCGAATAAGCCGCCTTCCAGATTCGATCCAATGTTTCATCTCATCGAAATCCGTATTGCTGGTTTGGCTATCCAGTGAATCCCAGAGGTTACGCACCGAAAACATTGCCAAGCCGTTGACTTTAAGCAGCCTGGAAAATTCACTAAGGGCAGCATCCGCATCTCCGCAATCGCTGACCACCGTACCGCAAGAGACAACGGCGTCAAGTGAAGCTGTCTCTAATGGTAAATTGCGGATATCTTCCTGGCGTATCACAACCGGCTTTTGAACATTTACGGCCGCGGCAGCGGCGCGGGTTTTCTCGAGCATTTCCGGCGAAAGATCGCTCATTACCAACTGGTGGCCGTCCAGAGCCAGTTCAATACCATGCCAACCGGGGCCGCAGCCGGCATCGAGGATGCGCAACCCTTTGCGGTTGCCGAGTTCCAGACGAATAGCGGCCAATTCTATCGCCGCCAGTCCCTTACGTTTGCTCGCCCGGGCCAAATCATCGCTGTAGCTGTGGCAAAGATGATCCCAAGCACCAGCAATGGCTTCTGGGCTATTCGGGATGAAATCTTTTTCGCTGTCCATCAAAAAATGCTAATTTATGGCGAGGGCAAAACCTTGACGCGGGTGTTGGTTATCTGCAGGCGGTTTTCGGCGAAGAGCTGGATTGCGGCTGGGTAGGCAATGCACTCCTGCTCAAAGACGCGGGCGGCAAGGGTGTCGGGGTCGTCGTCCTCGGCAACTTCACAGGTTCGCTGGAGGATGATGGGGCCTTCGTCGTATTCGTTGTTGACAAAGTGGACGGTGCAGCCGGAGACCTTGCAGCCGGCGGCTAAAACGGCCTCGTGGACATGATGGCCCCACATGCCTTTTCCGCCAAACGAAGGCAACAAAGCGGGATGAATGTTCATAACTTGAGCCAGATAGCGATCCGGAATCTTCCAATAACACAGCCAGCCGGCCTGGACGATAAGGTCCACATCGGCGGCATCGAGCACTTTGACAATAGCGGCACTAAAGTCGTCAACTTCGGAATAGTCCTTGGTGCGAATGATGTGGCAGGGAATGGAAGCGTCGCGGGCAATCTGGACGCCCTTGACAGTGGAGCGAGAACTGATGACCGTAACTACCTGGGCGGAAAGTTGGCCGGCGGCAGCGAGCTTGAGGATGTTGGCTAAGGTTCGGCCGGAACCGGAAAGCAAGACGCCCAAACGGATTTCTTTGACGGCAGTCATCTGAAATTCCTACACACGAGTAACTTTGAGGCCCACGGCTTGAGCAGCAATGGTAATTGCCTTGCCGTTGTCGGTGGGGCCGGGGGAGAGGTTGTCGCAAAGGGTTTCGCTGCAGATGTATTGGCCGTGCTCGGCGACGGCCCGGCTGACTTCTGGGCTGTCCGTGGCGTAACTGACCGTGATGTGATCCTGAATCTCCAGGTCGATTTCCTTGCGAATCTGCTGGATGTGGCGGACCAGGTCGCGAGCCAGTCCCTCGCGGAACAATTCCGGGCTAACCTCGACATCCAAAGCAATCATAACCCCGGGCGGCTCGGCTACGGCTAGACCTTTGGGCCAGGATTTTTCTATAAGGATGTCCTCGCGGGCAAGAGTCCAGGATTGCCCGCTGTCAGCAGTCAGAGTGATCTCTCGGCCGGCTTCGAGCTGAGCAGCAATCTCGGCCGGCTCGGCCTGAGCTAAACAGGCGGAGATGGCCTTGAGGTCCTGGTGGTACTTTGGGCCGAGAGTCTTGAAATTCGGCTTGACACTGACCTTTTGCCGCTGGGCTAGATCGCTGGTAACGGTGAGGACCTTGACGTTGAGCTCATCGAGGATCTGCTCGCGGAAATTATGGACCGCGCGGCTGGTCAGTTCATTATCGCAGTTGACTATCAACTCTTTGAGCGGCTGGCGGACACGCAGGCTATGCTTTTCCCGCAGGCTCAAGGCACGGGAGACCACGGCGACGGCAGCATCCATCTGGCGGCAGACAGTGTCGTCGTGGGGGATATCCTCCGGGCGAGGGTAAGCACAATGATGAACGCTCCCCGGGGCACTGGAATCAAAGGAGCGGACCAGGTTTTGGTACATAGTTTCGCAGACAAAGGGGGTAATCGGAGCCAGGAGCCTGGTAAGGGTGGTCAGAGTCTGATAGAGCGTCTGGTAGGCGGCGAGTTTGTCGGTGTCATCCGAAGAGCGCGGCCGCCAGAAGCGGCGGCGGTTTCGGCGGACATACCAGTTGGAGAGGTCCTCGAAGAAGACCTCGGTCCGGCGGAGAAATGTAAAGGTATCGAAATCAGCCAGGCAGCGATTGGCCAGGGCGGTTAAATCGTGCAGGCGAGAGAGCAGCCAGCGGTCGATGTCCTGACGCTTGTCGATGGGGACTGGTGCTGTAGCGGGGTCAAAACCGTCCAGGCGGGCGTAGTTGGCAAAAAAGGTGTAGACGTTCCAGAAGGTGTTGAAGATCTTGCTGCGAATCTGGTTGCCGGCCTGGTAGCCGAAATTAAGATTGGTACTTGGATTTTGGCGGCAGAAGCTCCAGCGCATCACGTCCACGCCCATCTTCTCGGCAGCTTCTTCAAAAGCGATGGAGTTGCCGAGGGACTTGTGCATTTCCTGGCCCTGCTCGTCGCGGACCAGGGCGTGGCCGAGCAGAGTCTTGAAGGGGGCCTTGCCTTCCATCATCACCGACATGGCCAATAGAGCGTAGAACCAGTTGCGGAATTGTCCGGGGAAACACTCGAGGACCAGCTCCGCCGGGATCCACTTGCTCCAGTAGTCGCGGTCGCTGTGGTACTTGACCGTGGAATAGGGGACGATGCCGGCGTCGAGCCAGGGATTGCCGACGTCGGGGATTCGGCTGACGGTTTGCCCGCATTTTTCACAACGAATCTTTACGGCGTCAATCCAGGGACGATGGGGCGAATTGCCGTCGAATTTTTCCCAGCCTTCGACGGCGCGGTCCTGGAGTTCCTGGCGAGAGCCGATGACTTCGAAGTGGCCGCAGGCACATTCGAAGATGGGCAGAGCCAGGCCCCAGTAACGCTTCTTGGAGATCATCCAGTCGCGCATGTTGGCTAGCCAATCCATTTCACGCTCCCGGCCATAAGAGGGAATCCAGCGGATGTCATCTACGACTTTCATGATCTCGTCGCGCCAGCTCATGCTGATGAACCACTCGTCAACGAGCCGATAGAGCAGCTCAGTGTTGCACCGCCAGCAGTGCGGATAACGGTGCGGATATCGCTCCGTCTCAACGAGCAGTCCCTTGGCTTTGAGATTCTCGATGATCTCGCTGGTGAGTTGATGGTCGGCGGCGTCTCGTCCGGTGAGCCAATCGAAGCCTTCGATGTAGATGCCGGATTCGTCCAGTGGTGCGAGGCAGGGCAGGGAGTGCTCGACGGCGAGCTGATGGTCCTCGGCTCCGCAGCCGGGGGCGATGTGGACGATTCCGCTGCCTTCGCCGGCTTGGACGGAATCCCAATGGATGATGCGATGAGTGTTGGCAGCGGTTGCGCCCTTTTCGGCCAAGGCCTTGTCCACAACGGGAGCCCCGCCGGGCTTCTGCTGGGCGGGCAGTTCATCGAAGGGGCCATCGTACTCCCAGCCGAGGAGCTCGGAGCCTTTTAGTTTATCGAGGATCTCACAGCGGCCGAGCTGTTCGAAGATGTGTCTGACAGTAGCTAGTTTCGGCGCGGTTTCGGGCCAATCCTTGCTCTTGAACTCATCGGCCAGACGCTGATAGTCCAGGCAGCCCTCGGCGAAGTAATAGATGCTGTCATCGGGGCCGCGGACTTTTAGATAAGTGAGGTCTTTGCCGACGGCGCAGGCTACGTTGCAGGTCAGGGTCCAGGGGGTGGTGGTCCAGACGAGCAGGTAGTGGTTTTGGCCAGCGGGGATTTCTTTGCCGGGGCCGAGGTTGCGCAAGGGCAAACGGATGAAGACGGCGCGATGGGGGATGAATTTGTAGCCCTCGTGCATCTCCATCTGGCTAAGACCCACGCCGCAGCGCGGACACCAGGGCATGACATCAGTGCCCTTATAGATGAGATTGCGATCGTGGCACTTCTTGAGGAAAGCCCAGATGGTATAGTTGTTCTCGTCGCTCATGGTGAAGTAGGAGTCGGACCAGTCCATCCAATAGCCCATGCGGATGGATTGCTCGGTCTGCACCTGGGAGTATTTGCGCACTCGCTCTTTGCACTTGTTCACGAAGCGGTCCAGGCCGTAGGCTTCGATGTCCTTCTTGGAGGTGAAGCCGAGCTCCTTTTCGACCTCGACCTCTACCCAGAGGCCCTGGCAGTCGAAGCCGTTCTGATAGCGGAGCTCGCGGCCGGTCATGGCGAAGTAGCGCTGGAAGACGTCCTTGAGCGTTCGGCCCCAGGCGTGGTGCACGCCCATGGGATTGTTGGCCGTGATCGGCCCATCCAGGAACGACCAAGGCTCTTTGCCGCGATTCTTAGCCCGCAGCTTCTCGAAGGCGTCCGTCTCCTGCCAGAACTTCAGGACCTGGTGCTCGCCAGCGATGAAATCACAAGGGGATTTGACTTTCTCGAACATCGACACCTCGACTCTCCAGAGCCAACCTTATTTTAGAGGCCACAGAATACCCTGAACTTACCGCTTTTGCCAGTAATATTCCCCCAACTCAGCCCGCCAGCTCCCGTAGAATCGGATTAATTCTTGCTGAGGCCGGCTGTTTTGGCAATAATAACTGGTAATGAAGTAGCCTGGCTGTGAACTCTCGCATGAAACATGACGACGACAGAAACTCCGGCGGTATCTTCCTACGCTGCATACGTGCAGCTCTAACTCACAAATATCTGCCCATCATGCTGGCCATTCTGGCAATGGCCCTTACCCTGCCATCGCTGAGTGTGGGGTGGATTATGGATGACCATATCCATCGCGGCATAATACTTAGTGAGGGCAGCATCAGCGAGTTTGTGGACTCTCCGCTGGACATCTTTCGATTCATGGACGGTGATCCGGAACGTACTGCTGCATTGATGGATCTTGGCTTCCTGCCCTGGTGGACTTTCAAAGGCATAAAAGGGGCATTCTGGCGCCCTTTGACAGCACTAACTCACTGGCTGGACTACCAGATTTGGCCTGAAAGCCCTGTTTTGATGCATGCTCAAAGTATTCTATGGTTCGGCATGCTTATAGCCTCAGTAGCATTGTTATATCGCAGATTCATAGGGCTCACATGGATAGCAGGTTTGGCGGGGCTTCTCTTTGCTATTGATGACACCCACGGAATAGCAGTCGGTCTTTTGTGCAATCGTAATGCCCTGCTGGCCACGTTGTTTGGGGTTCTTGCCCTGCTCGCTCACGATCGATGGAGGCGTGACGGTTGGGGTGCCGGCGCGGCACTGGGGCCTATTTTCCTGGCGGCAGCCCTGCTCTCAGCCGAGTTCGGCATCGGAATCCTGGCATATCTTCTTGCTTACGCATTTATTCTGGATCGCGGCGCTTGGGGCCGACGATTAGCAACACTGCTCCCGTACGCCGCCGTCGTCCTTGTCTGGCGGATTACCTGGACACAACTGGGTTATGGAGTCGAGGGCGTGGGCTGGTACGTCGATCCAATAAATGATCCAGCCCGTTTTGCAGGATCAGCTCTCAAATACGCTCCTATGCTGTTGACGGGTCAGTGGTTTTTCCCTCCGTCAGAAATCGGCACTTTTATAACTCTCACATTCAGACACGGAACGACTGTCTGGTTGTACACTCTGGGTATAGTCCTGTTGGTAGCTGCAATATTGCTTCCTCAACTGCGCCGCAGTCGGCTGGCACGCTTTTGGGCATTGGGAATGGTACTGGCTGTAGTTCCCATCTGCGCGACGTTGGCCTGGGACCGTCTCTTATTCTTCGTGGGCATAGGGGCAATGGGGTTACTGGCACAATTATTAGGCGATCTGTTTGGCGCATCTGCTTTACGACCGCGCAATCGAATTTTGCGTTTGGCCGGTATCTCCTTTGTATTAGTTCTGGTGCTTGTTCATATGATCATGGCCCCAATTCTTCTACCGCTGCGTGCAGCGTATCCTATTGGTCCAAGGAGCTTTGATAAAGACTACTACGCCCAGTGCCTGGCCGGTGGGGCAGTTGAAAAGCAGGACTTAATTATCGTCAATCAACCCGTACCGCTATACACTGTTTGGCTGCTTTGCATGAGGGAGTTGAATGGCCAGCCAGTGCCGCGCCATACGAGAGTTCTCGCCCCGGGGATACCGTCAGTATCAATAAACCGGCCGGATGCTCGAACCTTGGTCATTCGTCCCCAAAACGGATATTTATACTGGTGGTTCAATCAACTGTTCCGGGATAAAAACCACCCCATGGTCCTGGGAGAACGGGTCGAGCTAACGGGGATGACTGCAATTGTGACGGAACTGACTGAAGACGGTCGGCCGGCCGAAGCTCTGTTTAGATTTGCCGTTCCTTTAGAAGATTCTTCGTTGCGCTGGATAAAGTGGAAGGACGGCCGCTTCGAGCCATTCGTCCCGCCGGCAATTGGAGAGACGATAGAGCTTCGGTGCGGCCATCTGCCTCTTTTGAATTGAGTTTTGTCAGATAGCACGCTGATGTGTATATGCAGGAAATGCAAATGAAGGAAGACGTCCAGACAACGGGGCCTCGTAGTGGTCTGGCGAGGTTTTTGCACGCGGTGTTGACTTGGCGGTATTTGCCGATTGGGCTGGCAATACTGGCCATGGCTCTTACCCTGCCGGCGCTGAGCGTGGGATGGATTCTCGAAGATCACCTTCAGCGCTGGGCGATGGCCGGTTCGAGCGAGTATGGTGAGCTGCTGCCCGTCCCGCCGGATATATGGCGATTCTTCGATGGGGATGCAGCACGGACTGAACGGATGATGGACGCCGGTTGGATTCCGTGGTGGACCTATCGCGAAATTCGATGGGCATTCTGGCGGCCATTGGCTGCTTTGACACATGTTCTGGATTATCAATTCTGGCCCGACAGCTCGGAACTGATGCACGTTCAGAGCCTGTTATGGTTCGGCGCACTGATCGCCTGCACGACGCTGCTATATCGGCGATTCATGCCGGTTGCTGCTGCGGCCGGATTGGCGGGGCTGCTGTACGCCCTTGATGATTCGCACGGCACAGCCGTCGGTTTTTTGGCTAACCGCAACGCGCTATTGGCCACGTTGTTTGGGGTACTGGCACTGCTGGCTCACCATCGCTGGCGGCGGGACAATTGGCGGGCCGGTGCGGCGTTGGGGCCCATTCTTCTGGCCATGAGCTTGCTGTCCGCTGAGGCCGGTATCGGCATTTTCGCCTACCTTTTGGCTTATGAGATTGTTCTAGATCGCGGGCTTGTCGTGCAAAGGCTCAGGCGGCTGATACCGTATGTCCTGGTGATCCTGGTCTGGCGAGTACTTTGGTGGTACCAGGGCTACGGGGTCGAAGGCGTGGGCATCTATACGGATCCGCTGGCGGATCCCCTCGGCTTCTTGCTCGCCCTGCCCGTGCGGATGCCGCTTCTGCTGCTGGGACAGTGGGCAATCCCTCCGGGAGAATTCAGCATCTTTTCTCCACAGAACCTGCACTGGGTTTGGCTAATTGGCGTGACTGTACTGATACTATTGGCAGTGCTGTTTGCTCCTGTGCTCAGGCGAAGCCGACTAGCTCGTTTTTGGGCATTGGGAATGCTCTTGGCCAGCGTCGCCCCATGTGCCAGCAGTCCGCAGGACCGCCAACTTTTCTTTGTCGGTATCGGTGCCATGGGCTTGCTGGCGGAGTATCTGACCTGGGTGTTTAGCGGGCACTTGCGGGATAACTACTCTCTGAGTCGGCTGGTCCCAACGGTACTGCTGGCCATAGCGCTTATAGTGATCCACGTGCTGGGCTCGCCGGTACTGCTGTATGTGCGTGCCAAGTGGCCGATGGGCCCGCAGTACTTCCTGGAAAGTTGTCATACCCTTCCTAAAGTGGATTCTTCGATTGAGAAACAGGACCTGATTTTTCTGAACCATCCTGCGCCCGGCCATCTGCTGTACATGCTCAGCGCCAGAGCGGTGAACGAACAACCACTGCCGCGGCGAACTAGGGTCCTCGCCTCGGCGCTGTCCAGACAGACAATCCGTCGGCCAGACGCTCAGACACTGCTTGTACGTCTGAAGAGGGGATATTTAGGGCGGTGGTTCGATAAAATGTTCCGAAGTACAGATCACCCCCTGGCCGTAGGAGAAAAGGTCGAGCTGACCGGGATGATTGTTGAAATAACAGAATTGACAGATGACGGCCGACCCGCCGAGGTTTCTTTTCGCTTTGCCGTCCCTTTGGAAGACCCTTCCCTGCGCTGGCTAAGATGGAATAAGGACCATTTCGAGCCCTTCGTTCCGCCAGCCATTGGAGAAACAATCGGTTTTCCACGCGCCAAACTGCCGTTGTGAGTCGCTGCCGTCAGAGACCATTGCCGGGGGTGGCGCCGGTCTTGAGTAGGAATGAAGACTGGTCGGAACGGGATTGGCCCGAAGGCTGGACGCGAAGTGGCATTCGCACCCCCGCCCAGCACAGCTTCACCTTGCCTTTTGCCCGGAGGTATGGTATCAGCGAGCTTCAGGGGTGACATTTCACGATGTCGTTGACTCTAGAGGTGCGGTGTGTCGGGCCAAGGCAAGCTAAAGCAGGTCTGGACTGTCGGGAGACTGCTGGAGAAGTCGCGCGGCTATCTAGAGGACAAAGGCATAGGGGCCGCCCGTTTGTCGGTGGAACTGCTGCTGAGTCACGCCCTGGGCTGCGAGCGAATCCAACTCTACACCAGCTTCGACCAGCCGGTGCCGGAGCTGGTGCTGGCTCGTTTTCGCGAGCTGGTAAAACTTAGAGCCGAGCAGGTTCCGGTGGGCTACCTGACGGGCAAGGCCTATTTCTACTCGCTGGAATTTTCGGTAAACCCGGACGTTCTGATACCCCGGCCGGAAACGGAACTGCTGGTGGAACAGGTTATCAATATTTGTCGGGCCAGCCATTTTGCCAACCCCGTTATACTGGAAATAGGCACGGGCTCTGGCTGCGTGGCTATTGCATTGGCTAAGAATTTGCCGCACGCCAAGCTGGTGGCCACGGATATATCTGCCGCGGCCCTGGCGGTGGCTAAAGATAATGCCCAGTCCCACGCACTTTCCGAGGGCATTAAATTTGTCCAAGGAGATTTGTTTCAAGCCCTCAGCGAGGAGGACGAGCGTCCGGGCGGTTTTGACTTTATCGTTTCCAATCCGCCTTATGTATCGTCCGAGGAAATGCCGGACTTGCCCCGCGAGGTTCGCCAGTATGAGCCTCGAGTGGCTCTGCTGGCCGGGGACGAGGCCTTGGCCGTGCATCGAAGAATTGTCGATGCCGCCGGCGGCTATCTGGCAGAGCAGGGCAAGCTGCTGATGGAACTGGGCCACCAACAGGCCCAGGCGGCGCGAGGGCTGCTGGAGCAATCCGGCTATCTGAGCGAGGTGCGAACGG